>JALWOO010000741.1 GCA_027083485.1 Amylibacter sp.
CGCCCAGTTTTTTGCCCTGATTGTAATTGAATTTTGAACAGTATTACCGGTTGGGGGGAGACTGTTGCGGGTTAGGTCAACAATGGGTGGAGTTGTCAAAAAACAGGGAAACCGGATGCCAGAATACCAAGGCAGAATAACCCCGATGATTCTCGCTTCTTTGTGATGGGTCGCGGTTGGAAGCAGGGATCAACTGCGTTACTTTACCGCCAAAGAAGTTCAAACTTACGTCGTTACCTGTGCCGAAAGCAATGCCAGAGGGAAAAAACCTGTTGACCGTTTTGCAGGATCGCAACGTAATGTAGTATTCCTTGAACCGCTGCTGTTATCCCATTTGTAGGAGGTCCAATGACCCAATACTCTAAAACCGCCGAAGCCATTGCCCGACTGGATCCAGAGAGCTATCGCGTTACCCAGCAAGACGCAACAGAGCGGCCTGGAACAGGTGCCTATCTTGATAACAAGGAGGCTGGTTTATACGTTGATATTGTGTCGGGCGAACCCTTGTTTGCCTCGTCCGATAAATACGAATCCGGTTGCGGCTGGCCCAGTTTTACCAAGCCGATCGAACCAAAACACGTCACCGAAAAAATCGACACCAGCCTTGCGCGTACCCGAACAGAGGTCCGCTCCACCCATGGCGATAGCCACCTTGGCCATGTGTTCAATGACGGCCCGCCGGACCGTGGCGGTTTGCGCTATTGCATCAATTCGGCCGCCCTGCGGTTTATTCCAAAGGCGGAAATGCTGGCGCAGGGGTATGGTGACTATCTGGATCAGGTGGAGGATATCTGAATGGAGCCACAACGTGCCGTATTGGCCGGCGGCTGTTTTTGGGGGATGCAGGATTTGATCCGCAAAATGCCCGGCGTGGTATCGACCCGTGTGGGGTATACGGGCGGCGATGTGCCGAACGCGACCTATCGTAATCATGGCACCCATGCCGAAGGGATCGAAATTATTTTTGATCCGGCGATCCTGAGCTACCGGAAAATTCTGGAGTTCTTTTTTCAAATTCACGACCCGACAACGCCGAACCGTCAAGGTAACGATCGCGGAACGGCCTATCGGTCTGCAATTTATTATGTGGACGAGGACCAGCATCAGGAAGCTTTGCGGACAATAGCGGATGTGAACGCTTCCGGTCTGTGGCCGGGACCGGTAGTCACAGAGGTTGCACCCGTGGGCGATTTCTGGGAGGCAGAGCCGGAGCATCAGGATTATCTGGAACGTTTGCCCAACGGATATACCTGCCATTTCATTCGGCCTGATTGGGTTTTGCCGTCCCGCTAGGAGCACCCCGTGACCGAAACACCGATTCCGACCAGTTTGCAATTCGACAACAGCTATGCCCAAAAGCTCGACGGGTTTTACACGCCTTGCCAGGGGGACGTAGCGCCCGACCCCCGATTGGTTGCCCTGAACAGGCCATTGGCGGCTGAATTGGGGCTGGATGTGACGGCGCTTACGGACGGACAACTGGCCGAAATCTTTTCTGGCAGCAAGGCTCCGGCGGGGGCCAATCCTTTGGCTCAGGCCTATGCAGGGCATCAGTTCGGCGGCTTTTCCCCGCAGCTGGGCGATGGGCGTGCCTTGTTGTTGGGTGAAGTTTTCAATCAGGCCGGCGAGCGGCGGGACATAGCGTTGAAAGGTTCTGGTCGCACTCCGTTTTCACGGGGTGGCGATGGCAAAGCGGCGATCGGACCGGTGTTGCGGGAATACATTGTGGCCGAAGCCATGTTCGCGCTGGGCATTCCAACCACGCGGGCGCTGGCTGCGGTGATGACGGGGCAATCTGTGATGCGCGAAAACGGGCCTTTGCCGGGGGCGGTTCTGACGCGGGTTGCTGCCAGTCATTTGCGGGTCGGGACATTTCAGTATTTTGCCGCACGTGGCGAAACAGAAAAGGTCCGCCAATTGGCGGATTATGCCATTGCCCGCCACTATCCACAGGCCCGGGACAGCGACACCCCCTATCTGGCGTTGCTGCAATCTGTGTCACAGGCGCAGGCGGAATTGCTGGCGAAATGGGTGGCGGTCGGGTTTGTTCACGGGGTGATGAATACCGACAATATGACCATCAGCGGGGAAACCATTGATTACGGGCCATGTGCGTTTATGGATACCTATGATCCGCGCGCGCTGTACAGTTCGATTGACCATCAGGGGCGCTATGCCTATGGGCAGCAACCGGTTATGGCACGCTGGAATCTGGCGCGTTTCGCAGAGACGCTTTTGCCGTTGATTGATACCGACGAAAGCCGTGCAATCGAGTGGGCTTCAACAGAGGTGAACCGTTTTGGGCAACGGTATCTGACTGCATGGACAGGCTGTATGCGGGCCAAGCTGGGCTTGCAAACCGCGCAGTCCGAGGACGGCAAGCTTGCGGATGATCTTATGGCAGCGATGGAGGGGCAGGGCGTTGACTACACGCTGCTTTTCCGGGGTTTGTCAGAGCCGTCATTCGGGCGCGCGCAGGAAGCTGCCTCACTGTTTAACGACCCGACTACCTTTGCCGACTGGTTTGATCGTTGGCAGCGGCGCCTAAAAGACGAGGCCAGTGAGCCGGTCACACGATCCTTGAAGATGAAGCGGGTAAACCCGATTTATATTCCGCGCAATCACAAGGTCGAAGAAGCCCTGCAATCCATGGAAAAGCACAACAATATCGCGCCGTTCGAGCGACTTAACAAGGTGTTGAGTCAACCGTTTGAACAGCAGGACGGTTGCGAAGCCTATGCACAGCCTGCGCCGGAAGATTTTGGACCTTACAGAACGTTTTGCGGCACCTGAATTTTGTCGATGATGAATTGCATGAACCAATCGGGTTGCATCAATTTTGCCGCGATGCGCGCGGACTGCTTGCCGTGATCCAGCTGCGACAGATGCGCTGAATACCCTTTGGGGCCCATTTTCTGGAACAGGTATATCTTGGTGCCTGTAAGTCCGGCATAGATCAGACCCACATAAAGCACAAACTGAAATGTGAAGAAAGGCACCAGCTTGTACGTCCGTATCCGGCGACTATCGGCCGAGAAGATGCCTTCCTTTTGAACTTTGCCTATTCGTTTTAGGCGTGCTTCAAACGTTGGCATATTCTCGGCCATGTTGTACCCCATACATCTCGCTCACTCTTTACGAGGCGCTAAATATAGGTCAAATGGGGCGAGTTTGAGGCAAATTAGATGGCTTTTTGAAGACAGAGAGTTGACCATTCGCCAACAATAAGCGGCTCATTCCGCTCGAACCCCTGTGCGGCATAAGCATCCAGTACATCGGCCGCCTGTTCGTTCAGGATGCCGGACAGGATGACATAGCCTCCCGCAGCGCAATATTTTCCCATATCCGGTGCCAAGGCCACCAGCGGGGCCTTGAGGATGTTTGCAAAGATAAGGTCATAAGGGGCTTTGGTGCGCAGGGTGTCGTGTTCAAAACCGGGACAGGTGACAACATTGATCCGCCCTTCCAGATCATTGCAGGCAATATTGGCGCGGGCGGTATCGGTGGCGACTTCGTCGATGTCGCTGGCCAGCATCACACCAGGCCAGATTTTAGCAGCAGCCATGGCCAGAACAGCGGTACCACAACCCACGTCCACCACGTTTTTACCAACAAAACCGTTGTTGGCCAGTGTGTCCAGCGCCGTCAGGCAGCCCTGTGTGGTGCCGTGGTGACCGGTGCCAAAGGCCATAGCTGCCTCGATCAACAAGGGGACGCAATCGGTTGGCACCTTGTCCGCGTCATGGCTGCCATAGAGGAAAAACCGGCCCGCAATGATCGGGGATAACTCGCGTTTGACAGCGGCGACCCAATCGGTTTCGGGCAGTTCGGATACAGCAAAAGGTTTCGCGCCATGGGCGGCGGCCAGCAGGGCTAGGCCGACTTCGTCCGGAGCTTCGATGAAATAGCTGCCGACCTCATAAGTGCCGGATCCGTCCTCGACCTCGAACACACCAACGCCGGTGGGTTCCGGGTTCAGGGTTTCAATGGCATCGGCAAGGGCCTGTGCCTGTTCTTTGTCTTGCAGGGTGGTCAGGGCTGTAAAGGTTGGCATGTGATTTTCCATCGCGGCTGGTTTCCTTGCCGGATAGGTCAGCTTTGGTCAAAGGTCAAGCTTTGGCAGGGGAAACGGGTATCGAGCGCGCCAGCCTGTTGACGAATGACCAGCTCCATAACACAGCCAAAGTGCCGCTGATGGCGGCGGCAAGGGCTTGGCCATAAATCACGCCGGGCGCACCCCAGGCTGCCCCTAAGGCCGCGGCGCAGGGATAGATCAGCAGGCCATCGCGAAACCAGTTGCAGGCGGTGGAATTCAATGGGCGGCCCAGATTGTTAAAGGCCGCGTTTGACACGAACAAGGCACCGGTAAACACGTAACCGCCGGCCCCGATCAGGGTGAAGGCCCCCAGCACCTGTGTCGCTTCGGGTCCAAGATTGAACAACCGGGCAATCGGGTTGTGGAAGATGGCTAAAAGCGCCCATGCTCCAAGTGTATAGACAAGGCAAAACAAGAGCGCATCGCGAAAGGTTTGGCGCACGCGGTCCATTTGAGCGGCCCCGAAATTCTGGCCGATGATGCCGCCGATTGCTCCTGAAAGGGAGAAAATACCGCCAAAGGCCAAGACAGCCACGCGGGAAATCACGGCCCAACCGGCAACAGCGGCATCGCCATGGTTGGCGATGACCTTGGTCAGCAGATAGTTGCCAAACGGGGTGGAAAGCTGGGTCATGATTGCCGGGCTGGCAATCAGCACATAGGGTTTGAACATGCGCGCAACCTCTGCCAGCGAAACGCGGGTGGTCATCTTGTGCACATGGATGACCAGCCAGGCTGACAAAAGCGCAGAACTGCCGCGTGAAATGGCAACGCCCCAAGCGGCCCCTTCCAGCCCCAGATCAAAGCCGAAGATCAACAGAGGATCCACGACCATGGCAATCAAACCGGCCGCCAGCGTTACAATCATGGCTCCAACTGCGTCGCCCACAGAGCGCAAGACGGCGGACCCTACCATGCCGATGACAAACACCGGAAGGGAAGGAATGCTGATGGTCAGAAAATGCGCCGCATCCCGCAGTGTTTCACCGCTGGCTCCTGCCATGGACAGGATCTCGAACCGGTAAAAAACCACAAAGGTCGCCAGAACGATTTGAATGCCGACCGCATAAATCATGGCGCTGGTGGTTTGTTTGCGCGCCAGTTCGAGATTACCCTGCCCGATTGAGCGCGAGACCTGTGCCGTGGTGGCAATGATAAGGCCAATGCCCACAGAAATCGTAAAAAACTGAATGGTCCAGGCAAACCCCAGAGCTGCCATCAGGCGTTCCTGTTCCAGTTTGGACACCCAGAACAGGGTTGCCACATCCACCAGAAACATGAAAATCAACCCCAAAGAACCGGTGAGTGTCATCACCAGCACATGCCGCATGGTCGATCCGGTCAGGAAACGTTGTTTGTTGCTCAATTGTTTATGCCTCGGTCCGTTTGGAAAATACGGTTTCATGCCCCTTGCGGGGGTGTCGCGGTATCATTAGGGCCAAGCTTAGGGAAATCAATGCAAAACCGGTGGCGATAATAAAAACAGCCCCCGGCCAGAATACCCAAAGATATCCCAACAAGGCAGGCAGGATTACCGCGCCAATGTGATTGATGGTAAAGGAAACGGCCGCTGTTGGCGCGATATCCGCCGGATCCGCTATTTTCTGAAAGTAGGTTTTCAGGGCAAATGCCAGCGCAAAAAACAAGTGGTCGATCACATAAAGCGTTGCGGCAAGGGCCACGCCCCAGCCAAAATAGTAAATCCCGCCATAGGCCATGAACACAACCACCAGCCCGACATATTCAAAGATCAACGCATTACGTTCCCCGACTTTGGCAACCATACCCCCCATCAGCGGGGCAAAAACCATATTGGCAATATAGTTGATCAGAAAAAGTGCGGTGACCTCGTGGACCTGAAACCCGAATCGTTCCACCATCATAAAGGACGCAAATACCATAAAAATCTGGCGGCGGGCACCGGCCATGAATTGCAGCGCGTAATACAGCCAATAACGTTTGCGCAAGATCATGGTTTTATGTTGCAGGACGGGGGCGTCAAATTTCGGATAGGCGATCCAGCAAAAAAGGGCGATGGCGGCGGTGATGCTGCCGCTGGCCATGTAGATTGTGTTGTAGTCCCAGTGCAGGACTTTCCACACCAACACGATTGTCGCATAGGCGATCAGCGACCCCGCGGAGCCGATGGCCACCATCCAGCCCAGAACCTTGGGGGCGCGCAGTTTGTCGATCCATTGCAGTTCCAGCGATTGCTTGGCGGTTTCGTAATAGTGAAACCCGATCGAGCTGATAATTGTGGTGGTCAGCAATCCGGCAAAGCTCGGGAACCACGCGGTTACGGCCACGGCGACACCAACCAGAAACAGGGAGAGTATCGCAAGGGTCTGTTCCCGCATGAACCACAGAACCCCGATCACACCAATCGCCAGAAGGCCGGGGATCTCACGGACGGATTGCAACCAGCCGATATCCTTGCCGTTGAATTGGCCCACCTCGATCACAAAATTGTTCAACAGGGCCATCCATGTGGAAAATGCCATGGGCAAAGCAAAGGCCATTACCACCAAAAGAGTCACAGGCTGACGCCAGAGCGGCTGGCGCGAAGCATCAGAAATTTTTACAGTTTGATTATGCATACCCCCCTGTAAAGCGATGCTTCGGGTTTGGATACAGAAAAGACACATGTTAATTAGATCGGAAATAATCATTGCAAATGAAACGAATTGATTTCTGTTTGCAAATCACTTAACACCGTCACATTGATGCAAATGCAACGACTGGAGAGACCCATGAAAATCGAACGTATCCACCATGTAGCCTATCGCTGCAAAGACGCCAAAGAGACCGTGGAATGGTACACCAAAATGCTGAAAATGGATTTTGTACTGGCGATTGCCGAGGATCACGTGCCGTCAACCCATGACCCGGATCCCTATATGCATGTGTTTCTGGATGCGGGCGCGGGCAATGTGCTGGCGTTCTTTGAATTGCCAACCTTGCCGGAAATGGGTCGCGATCCGAATACGCCGATCTGGACGCAACATCTGGCGTTCAAGGTCAAGGACCGTGCCGAGCTGATCGAATTCAAGGAGCATCTGGAGGCCGAAGGCGTGGATGTTCTGGGCGTTACAGACCATTCCATTTTCCATTCGATCTATTTCTTTGATCCAAATGGCCACCGTCTGGAACTGGCTTGTCCGGATCCAAAAGAAGAAGAAATGCTTGCCAAACTGGATGCGGTGAAATGGGATATGCTGGAAGAATGGTCCAAAACCAAAAAAGCCCCGCGTCATGCCGCATGGATGCATGAAAAAGAGCTGTCCGACGTATAACCCGAAACGAGAAAGGCCGCGTCTGGAACGCGGCCTTTGAAATTCGGAAGGGAGCGAAAAACCTAGTTTTTCGCGTAGAATTCCACCACCAGATTTGGTTCCATCATCACTGGATAAGGCACATCGGACAGGCCGGGAGTGCGCACGAATTCACAGGTCAGTTTGCTGGTGTCTACGTGCAGGTAGTCAGCAAAATCACGCTCGTTAGAAGCCATGGCTTCCATGACCAGCGCCATTTGCTTGGACTTTTCACGTACTTCGATCACGTCGCCTTCTTTGACGCGATAGGACGGGATGTTTACTTTCTTGCCGTTCACGGTGACGTGGCCGTGGTTCACGAACTGACGTGCAGCAAAAACAGTTGGCACAAACTTGGCGCGGTAAACAACAGCATCCAGACGGCGCTCAAGCAGACCGATCAGGTTTTCACCAGTGTCGCCTTTTACACGCTCGGCTTCGGAATAGATGCGGCGGAACTGTTTCTCGGTCAGGTCACCATAGTAACCCTTCAGCTTTTGCTTGGCGCGCAGCTGTGTTCCGAAATCGGACAATTTCTGTTTGCGGCGCTGACCATGTACGCCGGGGCCGTATTCACGACGGTTTACCGGGGATTTGGCGCGGCCCCAGATGTTTTCGCCCATGCGGCGGTCAATTTTGTATTTGGCAGCTGTACGTTTCGTCACGGCTGATCTCCTTCGATATGTGTGCCCTTGCGGGCGTGAAGGGCGTTGTCCTTCCCCTTGCGGGAGACAGGCATCCTCTTGCGAGGGCCACCAACACCAAGAATCCGCTTGCGCAGATAGGGGGCTTATAAGGAGGGTAGAGCGGGAGTCAATGGGCGATGTGGTGCATTGCATTGGTTCAGGCAAAAGAAAACGGCGCGCGGAAAATCCACACGCCGTATTCAAAAAGCGGGCCTGATTATTTAAACAGTAACCGGGCCTCGTGTTTCTTCAGCGACATACGTGCCGCGCCATATGCTTCACGGCCTTCCGGTTGTTCCAGTTCGGGGAACAGTTCGAAAATCTCGGCCCGTGCGGCATGGTCAACGCCATTCAGCGCCAGATCGCCCGGCTGGAAGCTCTCGGTCCATGCCCCATCCGACAGGACCACTTCGTGGTTATCGAACATAAAGTGGATATAGCTTGTTCCGGTTGCACAAATGGTCTGGATGGCAATGCCGTTATCCACCAGATGTTTGGCCGGCACCAGAACTTCGGCCTGATTGAAGTGCAGGTCGACCTCTGGCGTGTTGATCATCACCCGATGGTTCGGGCTGACCAGCATATCGCGTTCCGGCAACCCTTTGCCCAGCGCCCCTTGCGGGATCAATACCGGCTGTAAATGCGGGTTTGCTGCCAATTTCGATGCACTCATATCGCGTTTGCCAACCCAGCGAATCACCTGTGTACCGTGATCGCGGGTGATGACTTTGTCACCGATTTCCAGATCCTCGACAGCACGCTCGCCCTTGGGGGTTGCGATCATGGTGCCCGGTGTAAAGCAAGGGATGATTTCCTCGATTTCACCATAGGTCATGGTGCCGGTTACAGCCCCGCCCGGTGCATCGAGGAACTCGATCGTGCCGCTTGTGGAGTTGCCGTCTGCATCCAGGGTTTCACCGACGATCCGGAACGGACCGGCACCAGTCAGGTCCAGCACATCGTAATCAATGCCGCCGCTGCCGCCATCGACGCTGTCACCAGCGCCGTCACCGGCACTGCCAACCAGGAATGTATCGCGATCATCGCCACCGGTCATAACGTCAGCGCCTTGACCCCCGATAATGGTATCGTCGTCAATGCCGCCGTCGATGACATCATCGCCTTCGTCACCATAGAGCAGATCGGCGTCGTCTTCGCCAAAAATGGTATCGTTGCCGCTGCCGCCGTGGATGGTATCCGTGCCATTGCCAGGCAAGAGGTCAACCGTATCCGGAATATTGAAACTGTCAGGGAAGCTCGGGTCCAAGCCGCCGTAAATCGTGTCGTTACCTGCACCACCATCGATTTCATCGGCACCTTCGCCACCGACAATAAAGTCATCGCCGCCGCCGCCATCAATGGTGTCGTCATCAAAGCCGGCATCAATCGTGTCATTGCCTGCGCCGCCAAGGATGCTGTCGTCATCGTCGCCGGTGATAATGGTGTCATCACCTGCACCCGCATCAACGACATCGCGGTCATTCAACGGGTCTGTGTCACCGGTGAACAAACCGGGGTAGCCTTGATCCGGCGCACCGGATCCAATGCCTTCGGGTCCGGAAGTATCAATCAGGTCGTCGCCACTGCCCCCGATAACGGAATCACTGCCATCGCCACCATAAATGGTGTCTGATCCGGTGCCGCCATCGATCAAATCATCGCCAACGCCGCCATACAGAATGTCACGTCCGCTATCACCAGAAATGTCATCGTTACCCTCGCCACCGTAAACGGTATCGGCACCGGCACCGGCCTGAACAATATCGTCGTTCGGGGCTTCGCCCGGCAAAATAGCATCACCGTGGTCGATCATGTCGCCATCCGGATCACCGGTGTAGTTCAAATCAATCAGATCGGATTCGCTTGTACCGCTAACGATGCCATCCGGCGATGTTCCGACCCGAACGGCTACTTCGCCCGTATCTGTCCCGCCATTACCATCGGTAATTTCATAGGTGATCGTATCCGGCCCGTTGTAACCTGTATCCGGCGTATAGGTGATCGTGCCATCGCCATTGACGGCAACTGTCCCGTGAAGCGCGGTCGGTGTACCCAGAACCGAAAGCGGATCGCTATCCGGATCTGTGTCATTGGCCAGCACATCGATTACAACTGATCCGTTTGTTGCTGTTGTTGCTGAATCATCGTTTGCAACCGGTGCGTGGTTTCCATCGTCGGTCAGTATGTTTTCAATCTCGGTGAAATCCAGCGTGCCGGTCACAGCCCCGCTGGCATCCAGAAATTCTACCGTGCCGTTAAATCCGTTTCCGTTACTGTCAGGAACTGTATTGATAATATTCACAGCCCCCTGACCGCGCAGGTCCAGGGTGTCAAAATCATCGCCACCGGCACCGCCGTCGACTGTATCGCCGGCATCACCGTAAATCAGATCGCGATCATCGCCGCCGGAGATCTGGTCAGCGCCAAGGCCGCCGGACAAAATATCGTTTCCGGCACCACCATCAACGATGTCATCGCCGTCACGGGCATCAATGGAATCATTGCCGCCACCGCCATAGAGCTGGTTTCCGGGATCTGCCGCGGACTGGTCGGAACCGACGATTACATCGTCAAATTCAGAACCGACAACGGCTTCTATGCTTCCGGGTTCTGTGCTGTCTCCCAGTACATCATTTTCGGCATCGCCACCGGCAAGGGTTCCGGCTGTCAGATCGACATTAACCGCGCCTGAAGAGGCACTGTAATCGATTGTATCCAGACCATCGCCGCCATAGATCGAATCCGCTCCGGCACCGCCGACAAAGACATCGTCGCCGGATTCACCAAACAAACGGTTGGCACCAGTGCCGCCATCCAATACGTCGTTACCGCTTGCGCCGACCAGTTTGTCGTCGCCCTCGCCTCCATAAAGGGTATCATTTCCTTCACCGGCGTCGACGGTATCATTCCCGGCACCCGCATCAATAATATCATCAAAGGTGCCCGTCGCACCATCAATGGTGTCACCATCCGCATCAACAAATCCGGGGATCAGGAAATCGTCGCCGCTCGTGCCTTCAACAGTTCCATTAGCCATGTCGCTCTCCTATACATTATACGCACCTGAAACGACCTGTGCATGACAGCCAGTCAGGGCAAAACTCTTTACTTGAGGCATTCTTTGGCCCACCACTTACGCGGGGCCAGCTCTCGCTTCTCTCCAGCACTAAAAGAGCCTGAACTGGACGTAAAAAGCAACAAATATCGACAAGTTTAGGCAATTTGAGCAATTTTTATTACTAATTCGCAATAAGCACGATCCTTAGTGGAAACACTCAATGCTCATGCGTTGCTTTGTTGCGCTGCTGTAAACAGTGCCTTGATTTTGCCTCAATTGTCTTGCCTCTGCGAATCTGTAAACTAGCTTACGCGGCCAGATTTGCGGCCCTTGCAATTCGGGTCCAAAGGTCATCCAGCATGGGTTTGCTGTTTTCCGGGTCCCGATACAGGCGAATTTCCAGATCTGTGGAAAAACTATTGTCGCCTGCTATTGTCAAGGACCCTTCTGCAAGTTCCTCCTTGCAGATTTCCTGAGGCAGCCATCCCATGCCGAACCCCTGTTCGATCATCGCCTTGACCCCGACGGCCAGAACATTCTGGTTCACCACCAACAAAGAGGGCTGTCTGATCTGCTGGCGCATCAGATAAGAGACCACCGAACTGAGTGCGGAAGCAATGCCATAGGACAGCACCGGCACCGGTTTACGGGAGGTATTGGGCAGGTAATGCAACGGGCCGCCGCCCTCTGCTGTTTTTGACACGGGCAGGAAACGGTCGCGGGCCAAGGTGATGTAATCGAAATTGGATACCTCGAGGGGTGACAGAAAATCCATTGCCGGATGCCAGTAGGTCAGGATGACATCGCAGTATCGTTGCTGCAAGGCCGATACGAACTGATCCGCCGACCATGAGGTAGAGTTCAAATCCACATCCAGCCCGCCATTTTCCACCAGAGGCGCAATATGGGTGCTGTAGTGGGTCAGATACAGCGATTGACTGGTGGCAAAGCGGATGATGTCCTCTTGTGCCGCATCAATGGCCTGACAGCGGTCGATCATCTCGCTGTAGGTTTCCAAAATCCGGTGTGCTTGCTGCAAGAACACTTCTCCTGCCGGTGTCAGGGACAGGGGAAGGGTTTGCCGATCAATCAGTTTGACGCCGATTTCATCCTCCAGCATCCGAATACGGCGGCTAAAGGCAGGCTGACTCACGTTGCATTCTGCTGCAGCGCGCGAAAAGTTTTTCTGCGCGGCAAGTGCTTCAAAATCCCTGAGCCAGCGAATTTCCATTTATCTATCCCAGCCCGTCGCGGGCCTCTTCTACGGCGTGACAGGCCACAGTCGAACCGTCTGGTTGAACCCGTTGCACCGGTGCTTCACTCATACATCGCTTATTGGCAAAGGCGCAACGGCTCTGGAACAGGCAGCCGCTGGGCAGATTGATCGGCGTTGGAATTTCACCTTTCAGCCGGATATGATTTGGCCGGTCGTCCTTGAGCTGCGGCACCGCACTGAGCAGAGCTTTGGTATAAGGG
>JALWOO010000742.1 GCA_027083485.1 Amylibacter sp.
GGATATGAAACACATCATTTCCGGCACGGCTGCTGCGCGCCAACATGATTATCAGGCCCCGACACTGGCCTATGATGTAAAAACCCAAGACGGCAATTTCGCCATGCATATTGCCCTGAACAACCTCAAAGGATCGCAGGTGAACACGGGTGAATTCGTGCGCAATTATGCGGGGAATGTCGCAGTGGCGAATGCTGTATTCGATTACACTTTTACAGATGGAAACGGTAGCATGACTGCCAAGGGCAGCTATGCGGATCTGGCTGTAAACTTTGACGTGGACGGTGCCAGCAAAGAGCAGATGGAAGAATATCTGCAAGGCAAACGTGGCTTTGCCGTAAATTATTCCATGGGGGCGGTTACATCGGTTACAGATATCAACCAAGAGGGCCTTAAAGGTGTTTTGACAACAACCGGTGATTCTGCCCAAGGGATGATCTCGCTGAAAGACGGTCTGTTCAAGATGAAAGGTGGCGGAAAAAACGCGACCTATGATATGAAGTTCACCGAAATGCCGCTGCCGCCGTTCAACGCGGAAATTGATTCGGTCGAGTTCGGTTTTGATATGCCGCTGAAAAAGGCGGATCAGCCGATGCCGGCACGCCTGTTGATGAATATGACCGGCGTCAAGGCATCCGATACGTTGTGGGGCATGATTGACCCCGCCGGTTCACTGCCACGCGACAAGGCCACGCTGAATATTGACCTGTCTGCCAATATGAAATGGCTGGTGGATGCAGTCAAAGCCAACGAAACCTCGGATGTTCCAGTAGAAGTACAGGACGTGACCATCAACGATATCACACTGGATGTAGCCGGTGCCCGCCTGAACGGCAAAGGCTCTGCTGTTCTGGACAATACCAAAATGCCACCGGAACCCGTTGGCGCAGTTGATCTGGAACTGGTTGGCGGTCTGGGGCTGCTGGACAAACTGGTAGCGCTGGGTCTGGTGCCACAGGATCAGGGCCAGATGGTGAAAATGTTCTCGGGCATGTTTGCCGTGCCTGTTGGCGAGGATCACCTGACCAGCAAAATCGAAATGAAAGCCGGCGGATCGATCTTCGTGAATGGCAATCAGGTGAAATAACAACCCGTAAAAAATGAAAAATTGGCCCCTGCAACCTGATGTTGTAGGGGTTTTTGTTATGTGGCAGTGCCGGACCATTAATCAGGAAGGGACCATTTGAAAAGCCATATCGAGACCAAAAAAGACGGCGCAATTTTTGTGAATGGCAACCAGGTGAAATAGCCTGCTTGCGGTGCGCGCCTGAATGGGGGAAACTGCAATCCGGAGAATTCAGGTGAAAGACGGATCATGACAGACAGATTGGCGCGGTTAAGCGAACGGATGCTGGATGCGGCGAGACAAGCAGGGGCCGACGGGGCCGATGCCTTGCTGGTGGATGGCGCATCGGTTTCAATCGAGGTCCGCGCCGGTGCGTTGGAACATGCGGAACGCTCTGAAGGCATTGATCTGGGGCTGCGGGTGTTTGTCGGGCAACGTCAGGCCTGTGCATCGGTTTCCGATCTGTCCGATGACACAATCACCGAAATGGCGGTGCGGGCTGTGGCCATGGCCCGCGAAGCCCCCGAAGACCCGTATTGCGGCCTTGCCGCGCCGGAACAGCTGGCACAGGAATGGGATGTGGCGGCGCTGGAACTGCAAGACCCTTCTGAACGCCCTGATCCCGAAGCACTGGAAGATTTCGCCCTTGCAGCAGAGGCCGGCGCGCTGGGCGTTGACGGGGTGACACAGGTACAAGGTGCCAGCGCCGGTTACAGCGACACACAGATTTATCTGGCCACCAGCACCGGTTTTCGCGGCGGCTATGCGCGCGGCGGGTTTTCCGTATCTTGTGCGGCAATTGCCGGTGAAGGAACCGGCATGGAACGCGATTATGCTGGCGAAGGGCGCTGTTTTCTAGCGGATTTGCCGGATGCGGCGGGCATTGGCCAACTGGCCGGTGAACGCGCCGTGGCGCGGCTGGCCGCAACTCGCCCGCCCACAGGGGCGTTTCCGGTGCTGTTCGATGAAAGGGTGTCGTCTCCCCTGATCGGGCATCTGGTGTCTGCGATCAATGGATCCGCCATCGTGCGCGGTTCCAGCTGGCTGTCCGGTGATCTGGGCAAGCCGGTATTACCGGCGGCTTTATCCCTGATAGAAAACCCGTTTCGGGCGCGGATCAGCGGTTCCAAACCTTTTGACGCAGAGGGCCTGCCGGCGACCAAACGCGCCCTGGTTTCGGATGGCGTGTTGCAGGGCTGGACCCTTGATCTGGCCACGGCACGCAAGCTGGACATGCAAAGCACCGCAAACGCCAGCCGTGGCGTGTCCTCCCCACCATCACCAGCGGCGGGCAATCTGACCCTGAGCCAGAGCAACCGCAGCCGCGATGATCTGATGGCGGAAATGGGCACCGGCCTGCTGGTGACCTCTTTGATCGGGGCAACCATCAACCCCAACACCGGCGATTATTCGCGCGGGGCGGCGGGGTTCTGGGTGGAAAACGGGGTGATTACCGGTCCGGTGAACGGCTGCACCATCGCAGGCAATCTGCGGGAAATGCTGATGTCGTTGCAGGCCGCCAATGATGCACGCCCGCATCTGTCACGCCAAGTGCCAAGCCTGCTGGTCGAGGGGCTGGTCATTGCCGGAGCCTGATCTGAAACTGCTGACAGAGGCCGCAGAAGAAGCCGGCCGGATTGCGCTGAAATATTTTTGCGCCGATCCGGAATGCTGGGACAAAGGCAGCGGTCAAGGGCCGGTGACCGAGGCCGATCTGGAAATCGACCGGATGCTAACGACAGAGTTGCGCGCTGCACGGCCTGATTATGGCTGGCTGTCCGAAGAAACCGAAGATAATGCCGACCGCCTGAACCATGAACGGGTGTTCATCATTGACCCGATTGACGGCACGCGGGCCTTTATCGCCGGTCAGCAGAATTTCTCCCATTCGCTGGCGATTGCCGAAAACGGTGTGGTGATTGCGGCGGTGGTGCATCTGCCCGCCAAGGAGATGACCTTTGCCGCCTATGCCGGTGGTGGCGCGTTTATGAATGGCGAGCGGATCCGTCACAGCGGGCGCAAAACAGAGGTCGGCGCGCGCATTCTGGCAGCGGGTTCGCAGTTCAAACCGGAATTCTGGAAAGCCACCCCGCCCCCGGTAGAACGCCACTTTCGTTCCTCGCTGGCCTATCGCCTGTGTCTGGTGGCCAACGGGCGCTTTGACGGCATGATCACCATGCGCCCCGCCTGGGAATGGGATATTGCGGCGGGGGATTTGATCGGGCAAGAGGCCGGTGCCAAAACCGGAGACAAGCAGGGCAACAAGCCGCGCTATAACAATGCACATCCCAAGGTAAACGGGCTGATATCGGCGGCTCCGGCCGTTTATGATGGACTGCTGGCGCGGTTGTAGGAAAAGGGGCTAGCAACGGGGTCTAAGATTAATCGTTTGGCTTAACCGCGTTGTTTGCGTCAATAACCAATGAGTATCTAAGCAAATATATTTTGTAATTGTGAGTGCGTTCTTCATTTCGTTTTGTGTTCCTCGATCGAAGATGGCAAAGTGGTGTGCTACTGAATTGCGAAAGTGGCGCATTTGATCCAGCCTTTTATATATTGTTTCTCTGGTTTCGGTTGTTGGTGCATTCGGGAATGATTGTGTGATTCCGTTTACCCAAAGGTGCTTGTCATAGGAGCGTGTCATCAGTGAAACCCAGAATCCAAATGGCAATCCTGCGATGATATCGTTCTGGTTTGGGCTATACCGGCATTTTTTCGTTTCCTTTTTTTCGGTGTTTTTCAGGGTTTCTTTGTGCCGCTTCGGCAGTAGGTTTATAAACTTTGGATTTTGGAACCATTCGTCCCCAAATCGTTTTTGAACAGGTTTGGCAATCGCGTTGCGTGCGGCTACTTCTGCTGTTTGCAAGGGGAGATATAGCGCCTCACATAATCGTGCGTTCCATACATAAAGCCTTAACGCTAGATGTTTATCGTTGTTGGCAGCATTACGATAACGCCCTAAGCGTGCAGCGGACAAAGTTGCCTCTATTGCGTCGTATGTTGTAGGGATGCAGGAAAAGGGGTATTGCATTAGGTCTACTGTTATCCTAAATATGCTTTATGTGCTGAGGGATTGATCACTGTGCTATGCATATATCTACCACAGACGAGATTTGAAGGCGGGCCTTTGGGCGCCGCCTTCGCTCTTTTTTGCTTAAAATTCTGCTAGTCACGAATCAATTTTCCTATAATGATTGGGCGCAGGCGATTGTTGCACTGAAAAGTGTTCATTTTCAACTTGGGGCGGTAGAGCATCGTCCCGTCAGTGGGGTATATGTTATATGCCCCCCTTGCCTTCCCCAACCAAACGCCTTATCTGACACAACGTCTTTTGATTCAGGAGCCATCCATGGCACGTACAAATCCATTGCAGTTTATGCAGCAGGTCCGGTCCGAAGTGGCCAAGGTTGTCTGGCCTTCGCGCCGCGAGACCATGATTACCACAGTGATGGTTTTCGTTATGGCCACGATATTCGCGATCTTCTTCTTTGGAGTGGATCAAATCGTTCAGGCCATTCTGCGGGTAATTCTGAGTCTAGCCTCTTGAATTAAAGGCGTTTCCGGCGTAAACGCACCCCATCCAACAGCAAAAAGCGCGCAGCGATTCGGCATGCGCGCTTTGTTGTTGTCGGACGAGATTGCGCAAGCGTCTGTAATTAAATGACTTTTGGCAGGTTTCTGCTCTGATAAAGGTGTCGGTCTAAATGGCGTTACGTTGGTACTCTGTTGCTGTTCTTTCGAACTTTGAAAAGAAAATCGCCGAAGCGATCTATGAGGCCGTGGAGCAAGAGGGCATGCAGGACGAAATCGTCGAAGTGCTGGTGCCTACCGAAGAAGTGATCGAAGTGCGCCGCGGCAAGAAGGTAACGGTCGAACGTCGCTTTATGCCGGGCTATGTGCTGGTGCGTATGGATATGACGGAAAAGGGTTATCACCTGATTTCGAATATCAACCGTGTGACAGGTTTTCTGGGTCAGCCCGGCAAGCCGATCCCGATGCGCGACCGCGAAGTAGCTGCGCTGGTCAGCCAGGTAGAAGAGGGCGCGGAAAATCCGCGGACCCTGATTTCCTACGAGGTTGGCGAAAATGTGAATGTAACCGATGGCCCGTTCGAGGGTTTCTCGGGGATGGTCGAGGATGTGGACGAAGAAAACGCCCGTCTGAAAGTGACCGTATCGATTTTTGGCCGGGCCACCCCGGTCGAGCTGGAATACACTCAGGTTTCCAAACAAACCTAAGTGTTGTGTCTTGTGGGAGGCGAGGGTCACGCGTGATCCGGACTGTACCACACCAAATATGATCCGGCGGGACGCGCCCGTATGGATCGGAGTATAGGAGAGCCAAATGGCTAAAAAAGTTGCTGGCACGATGAAGCTGCAAGTTAAAGCAGGTCAAGCCAACCCTTCCCCCCCTGTTGGTCCCGCATTGGGTCAACGCGGCATCAACATTATGGAATTCTGTAAGGCGTTCAACGCCAAGACACAGGATCTGGAGCCGGGCGCACCTTGCCCGACCGTGATCACCTATTATGTTGACAAGTCCTTCACCATGGACATCAAAACCCCGCCTGCGTCTTATTTTCTGCGCAAGGCTGCCAAGCTGAAGTCCGGTGCCAATCTGCCGGGTCGTGAAATTGTGGGTTCTGTGACCGTAAAGCAGGTCAAGGAAATCGCTGAAGCGAAGATGAAAGATCTGAACGCCAACGATATCGAAGCCGCAATGAAAATCATTCTGGGTTCTGCCCGTTCCATGGGCATTGAGGTGAAGTAATGGCTAAAGTTGGTAAAAGATATAAAGCGGCCAAAGAGGCTGTTACCGGCAAAGAAAACCTGTCGGTTGAAGAAGCTGTTGCACTGGTAAAATCCACCGCAACTGCGAAATTTGACGAAACTGTCGATATTGCTGTGTGTCTGGGTGTTGATCCTCGTCACGCCGACCAGATGGTTCGCGGTGTTGTTTCCCTGCCGAACGGCACAGGCAAAACCGTTCGCGTGGCTGTTTTTGCACGTGACGCCAAAGCCGACGAGGCGACTGCTGCCGGTGCCGACATTGTTGGTGCAGAAGATCTGATGGAATCCATCCAGAACGGCAACCTTGATTTTGACCGTTGCATTGCAACCCCTGACATGATGCCGATCGTTGGTCGTCTGGGCAAAATCCTTGGCCCACGCAATCTGATGCCAAACCCGCGCGTTGGCACGGTAACCATGGATGTCAAATCCGCTGTTGAAGCTGCCAAAGGCGGCGAAGTGCAGTTCAAAGCCGAAAAAGCTGGTGTTGTGCATGCGGGCGTTGGCAAAGCATCCTTTGACGAAGCCAAGCTGGTCGAGAACGTAAAAGCCTTCCTCGGTGCCGTTCAAAAAGCCAAGCCGTCGGGTGCCAAAGGTGCCTACATGCAAAAGATCGCTCTCAGCTCCACTATGGGTCCGGGCGTGACAATTGATGTTGCTGGCGACATTAGCTAAAGAATTTGATCGGTCCCGAAAGGGGCCGGTTAATGCGGGCGGTGCAAGCCGCCCACACTGTCCAAGATAGCGGGTGCCGCAAGGCTTAATTACCTGCTTGAGACGGGGAACGAACAATAGCAACGGGGCAACCGCCCTTGAGCGATTTGCGAGGGAACCGTAGTTAAGGACCCTAGATGCCGGTAGTGTAAACATGCCGGTAAATTCGAGCCGGAGGGCGTGAGCCTTCCATAAACTGGAGCAATACTGTGGATAGAGCCCAAAAAGAAGCAGTGGTCAAGGAACTTGGCCAGATCTTCACGGACTCTGGTGTAGTGGTCGTAAGCCATTACGTCGGTCTGACAGTTGCAGAGATGCAGGATTACCGGGCGCGCTTGCGCGACATCGGTGGATCCGTACGCGTTGCCAAAAACAAGCTCGCCAAAATCGCTCTTGAGGGCACCCCATGCGCAGGCATCGCCGATCTTTTGACCGGCATGACTGTTTTTGCATATTCCGAAGATCCGGTTTCCGCGGCGAAAGCCACTGAAGCCTTTGCCAAGGATAACAAAAAGCTTGTTATTCTCGGTGGTTCTATGGGTGAAAACCTTCTTGACCCAGCTGGTGTTAAAGCCGTTGCTGCCATGCCGTCACGCGAGGAGCTTATTGCTTCTATCGTTGGCTGTATTGGGGCTCCTGCTTCCAACATTGCTGGCGCAATTGGCGCGCCTGCCTCTAACATTGCCGGAATTCTTTCGACAATCGAAGACAAGGCAGAGGCTGCGTAACTGAACTGCAAATGTACGACTGATGTATGGGTTGTGAATACCGCATCGGACAACAGAACTAACTAAACGGAATATATCAAATGGCTGATATCAAAGCACTCGCTGAAAGCATCGTAGGTCTGACCCTGCTGGAAGCACAAGAACTGAAAACCTTTCTGAAAGACGAGTATGGCATCGAGCCAGCTGCCGGTGGTGCCGTAGTGGTTGCCGGTGGTGGTGACGCTGGTGGCGAAGCTGCAGAAGAAAAAGACGAATTCGACGTCATTCTGAAATCTGCTGGTGACAAGAAAATCGGTGTCATCAAAGAAGTTCGCGCCATCACTGGCCTGGGCCTGAAAGAAGCTAAAGCAATCGTAGACGCTGGTGGCAAAGCCATCAAAGAAGGCGTTGCCAAAGCTGAAGCCGAAGAAATCAAAGCCAAGCTGGAAGCAGCTGGTGCTGAAGTAGAACTCAAGTAATCAACGCCGGCTTGCGCCGGTTTGTTACAGTAATACTGGCTGAACCCGCAGAATATGTGGGTTCAGCCGCTCGCGTCTTTCCAGATGCCTTTGATGACAGGGTATTTTGAAAGACGCGGGTATTGGTTCGGGTGCCGGGGTATGGGAACTCTGGCAAGAATGGAACCAAACCCGCGAATGTGGCCAAGGCTGTCCGGTGCCCGACGGACGGACGCGGTGAACATTATGAAAAGGTAAGACAAGCATGCCCCAAACGCATTCAGGTCAAAAACGTATTCGCCGGTATTACGGCCATATCCGCGAAGTGCTGGATATGCCTAATCTGATCGAAGTTCAGAAACGGTCCTATGACCTGTTTTTGCGCTCTGGCGAGTTGGAAGTGCCCACTGATGGTGATGGTATCCAAGGTGTTTTCCAGTCGGTATTTCCGATCAAGGATTTCAACGAAACTTCGGTTCTGGAATTCGTTAAATACGAGCTGGAAAAGCCGAAGTACGATGTTGAGGAATGTCAGCAACGCGACATGACCTATTCGGCACCGCTGAAGGTCACATTGCGCCTGATCGTGTTTGATGTGGATGAGGACACTGGTGCCCGTTCCGTCAAGGACATCAAGGAACAGGACGTTTTCATGGGCGATATGCCTTTGATGACCCACAACGGGACTTTCGTTGTAAACGGCACCGAACGTGTGATCGTTTCACAGATGCACCGCTCCCCCGGTGTTTTCTTTGACCACGACAAAGGCAAAACCCACTCCTCGGGCAAGCTGTTGTTTGCTTCGCGGATTATTCCGTATCGCGGGTCCTGGCTGGATTTTGAATTTGATGCCAAAGACATTGTCTTTGCCCGTATCGACCGTCGTCGCAAACTGCCGGTGACAACGCTGCTGTATTCCTTGGGTATGACTCAGGAAGACATCTGCGACGCATATTATGACACCGTAAATTACCGTCTGGACAAGAAAAAGAATGGTTGGGCAACCAAGTTTTTCCCGGACCGTATTCGCGGCACCAAGCCTACCTTTGATATTATCGACGCCAAATCTGGCGAAGTCATTGCCGAAGCCGGCAAAAAGGTGACCCCGCGTACCGTCAAAAAGCTGATCGAAGAGGGCAAAGTCACCGAAATTCTGGTGCCTTTCGAAGAAATCGCAGGCCGTTTTGTGGCTCGGGATATTATCAACGAAGAAACCGGCGAAATCTGGGTCGAGGCCGGCGACGAGCTGACCTTTGAATACGACAAAGAAGGCAATATCAACGGCGGGACTGTTCAGCTGTTGCTGGAAAATAATGCCACCGATATTCCAACGCTGGACATCGACAATGTCAATGTCGGGCCTTACATCCGCAACACCATGGCGGCCGATAAAAACCACGGCCGTGATACGGCGCTGATGGATATTTATCGCGTGATGCGTCCGGGCGAGCCGCCCACGGTTGATGCGGCTTCCGCGCTGTTTGACACCCTGTTCTTTGATAAGGATCGTTACGACCTCTCTGCTGTGGGCCGTGTAAAAATGAACATGCGTCTGCAACTGGATGCAGAAGATACCCAACGCACACTACGCAAAGAAGACATCATTGCTGTTGTCAAAGCTTTGGTTGATCTGCGTGACGGCAAAGGCAACATCGACGATATTGACCACCTCGGCAACCGTCGCGTGCGTTCCGTTGGCGAGCTGATGGAAAACCAGTATCGTGTTGGCCTGCTGCGTATGGAGCGCGCGATCAAGGAACGTATGAGCAGTGTCGAAATCGACACCATCATGCCGCAAGACCTGATCAATGCCAAACCTGCTGCGGCTGCGGTACGTGAATTCTTCGGCTCTTCGCAGTTGTCGCAGTTCATGGACCAAACCAACCCGCTGTCGGAAGTAACCCATAAACGCCGCCTGTCTGCGCTTGGGCCTGGAGGTCTGACCCGCGAGCGTGCCGGTTTTGAGGTGCGCGACGTGCATCCAACCCACTATGGTCGTATGTGTCCGATTGAAACGCCGGAGGGGCCGAATATTGGTCTGATCAACTCCTTGGCGACCTTTGCGCGTGTCAACAAATACGGCTTTATCGAAACCCCGTATCGCCGGGTTGAAAATTCCGTTGTGACCGACGAAGTGACCTATATGTCCGCCACCGAGGAAATGCGCTATACTGTGGCGCAGGCCAATGCGACGCTGGATGAAAACGGCAAGTTCGTGAATGATCTGGCTTCCTCGCGTAAATCGGGCGAATACACGCTGACTGCACCGGAAAACATCGATTATATTGACGTTTCGCCAAAACAGCTGGTGTCTGTGGCTGCATCCCTGATTCCTTTCCTTGAAAACGACGATGCGAACCGCGCGTTGATGGGATCGAACATGATGCGTCAGGCAGTGCCTTTGGTCAAAGCCGAAGCCCCGCTGGTTGGCACAGGGATCGAAGAAATCGTAGCACGGGATTCCGGCGCTGCGATTACGGCACGCCGTGGCGGGATTATCGATCAGGTTGACGCCATGCGCATTGTTGTGCGCGCCACCGAAGACCTGATTCCGGGTGATCCGGGTGTTGATATTTACCGCTTGCGGAAATTCCAGCGTTCGAACCAGAACACCTGTATCAACCAGCGTCCGCTGGTCAAAGTTGGCGACCGCGTCACCAAAGGCGAGGTTGTGGCCGATGGCCCGTCAACCGATATTGGTGAATTGGCGCTTGGTAAAAACATCCTCGTGGCGTTTATGCCGTGGAATGGCTACAACTACGAAGACTCGATCCTGATCTCTGAGCGCATCGTGAAAGACGATGTTTTCACCTCGATCCATATCGAGGAATTCGAAGTTGCTGCCCGTGATACGAAACTCGGCCCGGAGGAAATTACTCGTGATATTCCGAATGTAGGCGAAGAAGCCCTGCGCAATCTGGACGAAGCCGGTATTGTTTACATCGGTGCCGAGGTCGGCCCTGCGGATATTCTGGTCGGCAAAATCACCCCCAAAGGCGAAAGCCCGATGACGCCGGAGGAAAAACTCCTGCGCGCCATCTTTGGTGAAAAGGCATCCGATGTTCGCGATACATCCCTGCGCCTGCCACCGGGAGATTACGGTACTGTTGTCGAGGTTCGCGTCTTTAACCGCCATGGTGTGGAAAAAGACGAACGTGCCTTGCAGATCGAGCGTGAAGAAGTCGAACGCCTGTCGCGTGACCGTGACGATGAAATGGGCATTCTGGATCGCAACATCTATGCCCGTTTGAAATCGAACTTGCTGGGCAAAGTGGCCGTCAAAGGTCCGAAAGGCGTCCGCGCGGGTACCGAAATCACCGAGGATCTGCTGGATAGCCTGTCCCAAGGTCAGTGGTGGCAGTTGGCCATCGAGGACGAGGCCGGTTCAACCGAAATCGAAGCGCTGAATACCCAGTATGAAATCCAGAAGAAAGCTCTGGAAGCACGCTTTGAAGACAAGGTTGACAAGGTCCGTCGCGGCGATGATTTGCCACCGGGTGTGATGAAGATGGTCAAAGTTTTCATCGCGGTAAAGCGCAAGTTGCAGCCGGGTGATAAAATGGCCGGTCGTCACGGGAACAAAGGTGTTATCTCGCGGGTTGTTCCGCAAGAGGACATGCCGTTCCTTGCCGATGGTACGCCGGTTGATTTCTGTCTGAACCCGCTGGGTGTGCCATCGCGTATGAACGTGGGGCAGATCCTTGAAACCCACATGGGTTGGGCAGCACGCGGTCTGGGCAAAAGCATTGCCGAAGCTCTGAAGGAATACCGTCGTTCCGGCGATATGACTCCGGTTCAGGAAGCCATGCGCCATGCTTATGGTGATACGGTTTACGAACAGGCGCTTTCGGAAATGTCTCAGGATGAATTCCTCGAGGCCGCCGGAAACGTGACCAACGGTGTGCCCATTGCGACCCCTGTTTTTGACGGGGCCAAAGAGGACGACATCAACGATGCGCTGAAACGTGCCGGCTTTGAAACATCGGCACAATCGGTTCTGTTTGATGGTCGTACAGGTGAACAATTCGCCCGTCCGGTGACCGTGGGTATGAAATACCTGCTCAAACTGCATCACTTGGTAGACGACAAAATCCACGCCCGTTCGACCGGTCCTTACTCGCTTGTCACACAGCAGCCGCTGGGTGGTAAGGCGCAGTTCGGTGGCCAGCGCTTCGGGGAAATGGAAGTTTGGGCTCTGGAAGCTTACGGTGCCGCTTACACCTTGCAGGAAATGCTGACGGTGAAATCGGATGACGTGGCAGGCCGGACCAAGGTCTATGAAAGCATCGTCAAAGGGGATGATAACTTTGAGGCCGGGGTTCCGGAATCCTTCAACGTTCTCATCAAAGAAATCCGCTCACTCGGTTTGAATATCGAGTTGCTGGACGCGGAAAACGAATAGGGCGTTTGCGCCCTGTTCCCTAGGAAATCGAGATGAGGATCATAAAATGAACCAAGAAATCACGAACAACCCGTTCAACCCCGTCCAGGCACCGCGGACCTTTGATGAAATCAAGATCTCTCTGGCCTCGCCAGAGCGGATCCTGAGCTGGTCATTTGGCGAGATCAAGAAGCCTGAAACCATCAACTACCGGACATTCAAACCGGAACGGGATGGTTTGTTCTGCGCGCGTATCTTTGGCCCGATCAAGGATTACGAATGTCTGTGCGGCAAATACAAGCGGATGAAATACCGTGGTGTGACCTGCGAGAAATGTGGTGTTGAAGTTACGCTTCAGAAAGTACGTCGCGAACGCATGGGTCACATCGAACTGGCAGCGCCTGTTGCGCATATCTGGTTCCTGAAATCCCTGCCAAGCCGTATTGGCCTGATGCTGGACATGACCCTGCGCGAGCTGGAACGTGTGCTGTATTTTGAAC
>JALWOO010000743.1 GCA_027083485.1 Amylibacter sp.
GCAGCGCCCCCCTTTCCCACCTATCCACCCTTCCCCCCTAAACCGAACAGCTGGCCCCGCCAAGAACGCAGAATTTGGCGCAATGGGGATGGTTCAGCTTCACCGGCTTTTCCGCCTCTTCCAAACCCGCGCCCATATCAAATTGCGGATCATAAGGCAGCAACGTACAGGCCAAAACCGTCGGCGCATCGGCCCCGCGCCGCTTCACCACCATGCGCGATGACGCGCACATGACGTCAGTCGGTTTCTTATTCAGTATCCCCCAACAAGCGGTTGTTATTTCAGGCACTTCTGCCTTTTCGTCCATCTCGGGAAACAAAACGGTCATGCCCGGATCAAAGGCATCAATATCAAAATCGTGGCGCGCAAACAGGGCGGCAAAACCGGCGCGGCTCTCGGCATCCGTATCCCCCCAGAGCGTGCGTCCGGCCACAGCCATGCGTGCGCCGATGTCGCGCAACCACTGCATCCCTTTCAGGGTCACCGCAAAACTGCCGGCTCCGCGCATATCGTCGTGGTTTTGAGCCTCGAAATGATCCAGCGACACCCGCAAAGTCAACCGGTCGCCAAAGTCGGCAACCAGCTTGGCCAACCCTTCACGCATCTTTTTGCGCATCATCGGCAACATGGCATTGGTCAGGATCAACACCTGAAACCCGCGTTCCAGACACAGGCGCGCCATGGCTATCATCTCCGGATTCATAAACGGCTCGCCTCCGGTAAACCCGATTTCCCGCGTCGGCCAGCCCCGTTCACCAATCTGGTCCAGATAGGCCGCAACCTCTGCCGTGGAAATATACACCAGCGCATCATTGGTAGGGGAGCTTTCGATATAGCAATTCACGCATTCGATATTGCACAGCGTGCCCGTGTTGAACCAAAGCGTGCTGACTCCGGCCAGCTCAACAACCGCCCGAGGCTCGCCCTTGGCGGTGATCTCCGGATCCTGAAATTTCCCCAGCGGTTTGATTATTATATTCTGATCGTTCATTGACTTGCCTAGATGTTGCGCTTGCACTTGGCTACAATGGAAGTCGGGCAAAATCAAAGCCTGGCTGGATATCCCACGGTTTTGTGACATTCCGGCCCGAAAATTCATGGCTTGAAGGCGTCAATAACTTGCGTTAACGATAACGCAAGTTCAAGGCTCAGGAGGACAGCATGGCTGCAACGACAATTCCGGTGGATCCTTTTGATCTGGTGATCCTCGGGGGCACCGGCGATCTGGCACGGCGCAAAATTCTGCCCGCGCTTTATCGGCGCATGTGTTCAGGCCAATTGCCACCAGAGGCCCGCATCATCGGGGCCGCCCGCGCCGATATGAACCAGAAAAAATTCCGTGATTTTGTGCGCAAAGCAATCACCGAATTTTCAACCGCAAGCCCCTGTGGTGATGAAGGTATCGAAAATTTTCTGAAAATTATCGACTATGAACAACTGGATGTCTTTGCCGAAGACGGCTGGAAACGCCTGAAAAAACACCTGCGCAAGGATGTAATCACAGCTTTTTACTTTTCAGTCGGGCCAAGCCTGTTTGGCGAAATCGCCCGCAAACTGACCAAACACAAGCTTACGGACGACACCACCCGCATTGTGGTTGAAAAACCTTTTGGCCGTGACTTGGCCAGCGCCAAAGCCCTGAATGCGGAACTGACCACCTGTTTTGACGAACACCAGATTTACCGCATTGACCATTATCTGGGCAAGGAAACCGTGCAAAACCTGATGGCGGTGCGCTTTGGCAATGCCCTGTTTGAACCGCTATGGAACGCGCAACACGTGGATCACGTGCAAATTACCGTGGCCGAGGATCTGGGCGTAGAGGGGCGCGGGGCCTATTACGACAAATCCGGTGCCATGCGGGATATGGTGCAAAACCACCTGATGCAGCTCTTGTGCCTGACCGCCATGGAACCGCCGGCAAAATACGGGGCCGATGCGGTGCGCGACGAAAAGCTCAAGGTCATTCGCGCGCTGGAACCGGTGCCGCCGGGCGATTACGTGCGCGGGCAATATCTGGGTGAAAAACCCGGCGACAGCTATCTGGACCACGTCAACAATCCGGACAGCACCACCGAAAGCTTTATTGCCCTGAAGGTCAATATCGCCAACTGGCGTTGGGCGGGCACCCCGTTTTATCTGCGCACCGGCAAACGCCTGCGCGCGCGCATGTCCGAAATCGCGGTAATCTTCAAAGACCCGCCCCATTCGATTTTCGAAGGCGAGTTCAACCGCAAAGGCAACGTGCTGATTATCCGTCTGCAACCGGACGAGGGCATGACCCTGCGCGTCACCATCAAGGAACCCGGCCCCGGCGGCATGCGCCTGATGGAGGTGCCCCTTGATATGACCTTTGCCGAAGCATTGGGCGAACAGATCGCGTTTTTGCCGGATGCTTATGAACGTCTGATCATGGATGTGATCCGGGGCGACCAGACCCTGTTCATGCGCGGCGACGAGGTCGAAGCCGCCTGGGGCTGGGTCGATCCGATCCGCGCGGAATGGATCAAAAGCGGCGCACGTCCGCTGCCCTATGATACGGGCAGTTCCGGCCCCGAGGATTCGCTGATGCTGCTCCACCGCGACGGGCGCCGCTGGCGCAAGATCAAATCATGAGCCTGATAGTTCAGGAATACCCCACCCGTGCCGCCCTGTTTGAAGGTCTTGCCGATGTTGTCAGCAGCCAGTTGCGCGCAGCACTGGCAAACACCGGCACAGCCACCCTTGCCGTGCCCGGCGGCACCACCCCTGCCCCGTTTTTCAAACAGTTGCGCCAGATTGATCTCCCATGGCGCAAAACCCGCGTTGTGCTGACCGACGAACGCTTTGTGCCCGAAACCTCTGAGCGTTCCAACACCCGCCTGCTGCGCGAACACCTGCTCCAAGGCCCCGCCGCGCGCGCCGAACTGGTGCCGCTCTATCGCCCCGCCGATCAGGCCGAAGAGGTGCTGGACAGCCTGACCCAAGGCATCCGCGCGGTGTTACCTCTGGATATCTGCGTGCTTGGCATGGGCGCGGATATGCATACGGCCTCCCTGTTTCCGGGGGCCGATCTGCTGGAGCAGGCCCTCGCACCCGACGCGCCCCCCCTGCTGCCCATGCGCGCCCCGGGCGCACCCGAACCCCGCCTGACCCTGACCGCGCCGGTTTTGCAACAGGCCCGACATGTGCATATTCTGATCACTGGACCTGAGAAAAAACGCGCGTTACAAGAAGCCATAAAAGATGGTCCGGTGGCCC
>JALWOO010000744.1 GCA_027083485.1 Amylibacter sp.
GATGTTACAATATTATACCTGATGCCTCTCTTTCTACATCAGATAGTCTCGTTTTTAATACGGGTTCTTATTTTGGACCTGACCTTACAAATGATAGCATTATCTACCCAGAAGAAACTTCTTATGGGGAACTTAGAGTAATTATCGAACCAAATTGTACTGTAGAAGGAAATGTAAATAAACGTATCTATTACGATTGGGAATTTGAAAACACTCCACAATGGGATGATGATATCACAAGAACAAATACCAATTATTGGGCGGATACCCTGATACGACGAAGTGATGAATACATAACTTATGACAAACCAAATTTATTACTTCAAAGTAATTTAGTGTCTCAAAACATACCCGGTGACGTCGCTATTTGGAACATTTCTATAACTAACAACTCCAATACTTCTGATGCTCATAATACTTGGTTTGGAATACCTACTATCGGAACGGTTGTGGCTGATAGTTTGTTTGATGTTAGTACTAACACCATGCTGTTTCCATCTTCTAATGGTATTTTTCAAACGGGTAATATTGGAGCTTCACAAACGCTTGATTACATAGTATACACACATATAAATGGCTGTAACTCAGACAGCATTATTGTGTATCATGGTTGGGACTGTTCTGGCTATCCTGTGGACATCAGCTCTTACCCTTGTACTCCACTTCAAACAACGTTATATATAACTCCTCTTATGCCAGAGCTTTCTAATAGTATAACTACATTAGGGTCTGATACAATTGGTCTATGTGATACGGCACATTTTGAAATCGAAGTAAGAGACTTTCAGCTTGGTAACGCCTATAATCTTATAACAACTATCAATGTTTCAACTGGAATGAGCATTGAACTTGGTAGTTGTTATATTAAATACCCACAAAGCGGAACTTATGTTTCTATTCCTGATCCAATTAATACAACGGGAAATAACTATCAATGGGATATATCTGCAATAGAAGCTACAATTGGAGCTAACGGGCTAAATGGCGTTCTCGATCAAACACTGAATAAATACTATATCCGATTTAATTGCTTAACAGATTGTGACTATACTTCAGGAAGTAGAGTAACCACTTTAACCACTGGAACTGCAAAATGCGGACGAAGTTTTAACTCGAATGTAGGCGTTGCAAATCAAGTTTATATAGGTAGTGCATTACCTCCTTATGAAGCCAATATAAAGATTAATACTACTTATATAACCCCTTGCCTAGGTAATACCCCAATTGAATTACAAATAATTAATCAAGGTCCGCTCGTTTTTGGTGCTAATGATTCGATATCTTTTAGATTAGACAACGGAATTAGCTATGTCACAAATTCATTTAGTCCAATTTTGAATGCTCCTTCTAATGGTACTCCAACTATATTTAACAATAACGGTGTAGATGAATTATCATGGAAACTACCTGCTGGAGTAGCTGTTGGTGATACTACTAAATTTTCGTTTACAATAAATGGTGCTCCATCTGATTTGGAATGTGGAGTATTGCAACTAGGTGCTCAAATCACAACGTACGGAGGTGCTGTTTGTTCTACAACAGGTTCTTTTTGTAATATCGATATAGCAACTGCAGATACACTAAAAAATATATTTATTTATAAAGGTTATTTAGATATCTCAAACTCTTCAAACTCATATTCTTCGCCCAACGCACCAAGTGGAGAAACAGGATATATTTCTTTTGATATATTCAATTCTGGTGAAACAATAAGTACAGGTACAGAAACGATTATTCAGTACTATCAAGATACAGACAACGATGGTGTTTATTCTACGGGAGACACATACATTACCAATGATACAATTCAAAATCAACTGACTGGAAATACAACGTTTAACTACAGCAGTAATATTGATATTCCTGCAGGTCTAGGTTGCAAATTAATCGCTGTAATTGACACCGCGTTAAACCCTTGTACATGTACCCCTTCTCAAATATTGATAAATTTACCTTTAATATCCCCAACTACATACGATACAATATGTTCTGGAGAAGTAGTCCAAATTGGACTCCCTGCTATAAATACTTACACTTATTCATGGAGTTCAACAACAAATATTGATAATCCTTCTATCGCTCAGCCTAATTTCTCTCCAGTAGTTAACTACCCTGCAACAACTGATTTTGAAAAGATTAGAACGGTAAATAGAGGCAGTTGTCTAGCCTATGATACCGCTCGGGTTCATGTATTTTCTAATCCTCAAGCTAATGCAGGTGTTGATATTGATTTATGTAACACCTACACTACACCTCTAATCGGAAACCAACCACAAGGTACAGCTACAGGAGCTTGGTCATTAGCTACAAACTACACCCAACCAAGTACGGTAACGTTTACGGATGCAACCCTTTACAACACTACCGTAAGCAGTTTGCAAGAAGGTACATATAAATTAGTTTGGACGGTTAGCAATGGAACTTGTACACCTGCTACAGATACAATGCTAATCAACGTATATGACCAACCTACAGCTAACGCAGGTGCTGACATTGATTTGTGTAATACCTACTCTACCACTTTAAACGGAAACCAACCACAAGGTACGGCTACTGGAGCATGGTCGTTAGCGACCAACTACACGCAACCGAGTACGGTAACTTTTGCCAATGCGACAGTTTACAATACGACCGTTAGTAGTTTACAAGAAGGTACATATAAATTAGTTTGGACAGTTAGCAATGGTACTTGTACGTCTGCTACGGACACAATGCTAATCAACGTATATGACCAACCTACAGCTAACGCAGGTGCTGACATTGATTTGTGTAACACCTACTCTACTCCTCTTAGCGGTAATCAACCGATTGGTACGGCTATGGGTGCGTGGTCTTTGGCTACAAACTACACGCAACCGAGTACGGTAACTTTTGCCAATGCGACAGTTTACAACACGACCGTAAGCAGTTTACAAGAGGGTACATATAAATTAGTTTGGACAGTTAGTAACGGTACTTGTACACCTGCTACTGATACGGTATTCATCAATGTTTATGACCAACCTACGGCAAACGCAGGTTCGGATATTGATTTGTGTAATACCTACTCTACATCGCTCAGCGGTAATCAACCACAAGGCACGGCTACTGGAGCATGGTCATTGGCTACAAACTATACCCAACCTAGCACAGTAACGTTTACTGATGCTACTCTTTATAATACTACCGTAAGCAGTTTGCAAGAAGGTACATATAAATTAGTTTGGACGGTTAGTAACGGTACTTGTACACCTGCTAC
>JALWOO010000745.1 GCA_027083485.1 Amylibacter sp.
CCCGGCGAACGATATCGCACCGGCCAGAACCGTTGTCATCAATGCATTTGCCAATCCGAAATTGCTGGTCAATGTGTTCAACATGATTTCCTCCCCAACTTGTGGCCACCGTGGTTGATGACCCACGCCCAGCTTCTCACCACCCCGTGCAACATGTCAAATCGGGGAAGGCGGGCAAGAGTGCCGCGTTGTTTGCCGGGGGACATTTTGGGCAGGAGCAAACCTGCCATTGCCGCTCAACTAAAGGCCGAGGGCCAGCACAACCTTGCCAGCAGGCCGTGATTCGCCTTCCGCCTCGAAGAAATGAACACAGACAAAGCCGGTTAAGAAGCCCGTTAATGAGCACAGAACCTAGGCGTGTTGACAGGCCGGACCATTTCGTCCTGTTGTCCAATCGTCCTCGCTATCTGCACAAGGCTACAGTTCATTGTTCTCTGCCTCCCATTCTGCATAAGTGACACCATCTGAGGTTTTCCATGCAATTCTTCCATTTACGGCTGCCCCTGAAACCGCTTGTGCTGCTCCCGAAATGGATAAGAAAGAAATGTCTTCCTGAAGCTCAAGCCCTTCCTCTGATTTGATTACATTGCGATCTTCAATTAGCTTCCTACGCCTGTTCTTGGTTGATTCTGGCAAGCTCCGGGTTTCGTCCACGCGGGCCACGCTGCTCTTCAGTACAACGAAATTGCCGCTACTCTCGTCCAACTGCATTCGGGCATTGAACCCCTTGCCCGAATAATAAAAGGTTCGAGTTTCTGGACTTGTCGAACTGACATCTTCGGATACCTTTGGTTTGGTTTTGCCGCTCGACATGTTTCCCTTGAACAGATCAAGAGAAAGACACCCAGTCAAAATCTTTGCCTGCTCAACGAATCTGTTGCATGTAGACTTGTCGTGCGAGGGTAGGCCACCGGTTTCTTTGTGACTTCCTTTGCCATTTTTCAACGTCCAGTCGAGGTTTTTTTGGGCAGCTTCCATCATTTGCCGCTCAACCTGCATCACATGCGCCTTCGTCAAGTTCTTATCCCTACTAGCCAATGCGATCGTATGAGACCAGTATGCATACTTGCTGTCGTTCTTTGCTGCATTTGAAACATGGTAACCAAGACGGGCGGCCACGTTCTGGCTTTCGCCGATATAGGCGGTTGGCGCATCCGCGTTTTCCGGATCGGCGCCATAAAGAATGTATACCCCAGGACTTGATAATTCTGAAAGGGACCTTGCAGCGCGTTTCAATTGGGAGCGTGAAAAAGCGGCGGCGAAAATAGCGGACATCGGAATCTCCGCAGTCCGCATCCCGTCAGCGTCGCCATCTGGCATGTAAACTATAACTGATATTCCTGAACTCACGATTTCCTCTCCCCAAAACACCCTTCACGCTTCATGTGTTTCCCACCGCCGAGAACCCTCCGTTGATCTCTTGCATCATTTCAAAGTCTTGCACAACAATGCTTGGCAACTCTTTGAGAGTGCATAGCGAGGGGCGAAAGTGACATATGACTATTAAAAGGCCAAATTGATGTCAGGAACGTCGAAAGAAACGGGTGCCACGCGTGCCGACCTTGACCATCCAATCCTCTGCATTCAGCGCAAATACGTCGTTGACCCCTTTTATATTCAAGCGTTCGTGAGCGATAAACAAACGGCTGCCTTTGGAGGCAGCAACGATGAGGCTTCCAAGCACGCCAAGGCAAGTGCCATTAATTTTCTATGCTATTACCGGGTCTAAATTTTCTTTTCACGCGGTCCGTCCGCCAGACTCATTCGCATCCGCTTCCTGCACACTGCCGTTATTCATGATGGTCGCCACGAACGCTCACAGCCCGTTTAATATGGATATTGCACCTGTCGCCAACGACTCTGTACAAATCGGACCACCTGTTCCGATGTGACTCACGATTTTTTCCGTCGAATACGGAAAATGTTCGCGCGCGAGCATGCGGCGATTTTTGTTGCAAAGCTTCCGAAAAAATGGGGTATTTTTTGGTTGCGGGGGCAGGATTTGAACCTGCGACCTTCAGGTTATGAGCCTGACGAGCTACCGGGCTGCTCCACCCCGCGTCAAAACATGGCGCGCCGTGGGCGCGCGCCGCCTGTATAGGCCCAACAGCAGCGCTTGGAAAGACCTAAAATTTCCATTGCCGCATTTTTTGACCGGCAGGACATCCCGGGGCAGACCGATCCTTGATGCAGGGCGCCGCATGCGCTTCCTTGTACCAAATCCGTGGACACGAAAGGGGGCAGGCAGGATCGTCATCCGGAAAAAGCGGGAAAGGAAATGCGGCAAGACCGCGGCAATGGCAGGATTAAGCCGGCCCCCCGTTTTCAGGAACCGGCTTTTCCCGGGAGTGCAGATCTGTCCGGCTTTGAGGCCCCGCAAGAGGCTTGCCTCAACCTGCCGCGCTTCCTAAACTGGCGGGTGTTCTGACGGAACGGAACTACCGAACCGCCAACCTCGCCCTTTTTTCCAGACAAGCAGCAGGAGTTTTCATGAAACATCACCGGTTAGGCCGCACGGATATTTCCGTTTCCGAAATCTGCCTGGGCACCATGACCTGGGGCCGCCAGAACAGCGAAGCGGAGGGGCATGCCCAGATCGACATGGCGATGGACATGGGGGTCAACTTCATGGACACGGCCGAACTTTATGCGGTGCCCATCAATGCGGAAACCGCGGGGGAGACGGAAAGGATCATCGGGACGTGGTTCAAGAAAAGCGGCAAGAGAGACCGCTGGATCGTTGCTTCCAAGGTGGTGGGGCGCGGCATCGAGTGGATACGGAACGGGGAGAGGATTTCCGGCCCCGGCATTCGCAAGGCCATCGAGGGCAGCCTGAGGCGCCTGCAGACCGACCATATCGACCTTTATCAGCTGCACTGGCCCAACCGGGGCAGCTACCATTTTGAAAATTCGTGGACCTATGATCCGTTCGTGCAGGAAAAGGGGCAGCCGCTGGAGGATTTTCTGGAGGCGCTGCAGACCCTTGATGACCTGATGCGGGCGGGAAAGATCCGCGCCATCGGGCTGTCCAACGAAACCGCCTGGGGCACCATGCAATATCTGGCGCTGGCGGAGAAATACGGCCTGCCCCGGATCGCCTCCATCCAGAACGAATACAATCTGTTGCGCCGCTATTATGATCTGGATCTGGCGGAACTGGCGCGGCACGAGGATGTGGGCCTGCTGGCCTTTTCACCGCTGGCGGCGGGCGTGCTGACGGGAAAATATCTGGAC
>JALWOO010000746.1 GCA_027083485.1 Amylibacter sp.
GTATTGTACACATAGTCAATATAAATATACAAAAATCGTTTCAGAATACCCAAACAGTTATTATTATGCTATTCCTGCTTGGCAACAGGCGACGTGAACAGGAGATATACGTGGAAAAAAACAAAGCGCATAAGGGAAGATCAATCTCGAAACATATTGAGGCCACCCTTAGGGCCGATATCGCCTCCGGACAGATTGATGCGGGCGAGCGCCTCGATGAAACCAAGCTGGCCGAACGATTTTCCGTCTCTCGCACACCTGTACGCGAAGCGCTTAACAGATTGGTTGCGCAAGGAATTCTGGTCTCAAACGGGCGACGGGGCGTGCGCGTTACCGAATACACCCGCGAGGAACTGGCACATATGTTCGAGGCCATGCACGAAATAGAGGCTCTCTGCGCCGGAATGGCCGCAAAACGCCTTACTTTACTGGCCCGCGCCAGTATAGAGGCCGCACAGGCTGAATGCATAAAAGCCGCTGAGGCCAACGACTTACCCGGATTTTTGCGAGCAAATGAATCATTTCATCTGGCCATATACAAAGCCACTGAAAACCCGTTCATCTTTGATCTGGCATCCGGATTTCGCCAACGCACCGGCCCCTTTCGCGCCCGTAAATTTTCAACCGCCGAAGACCTGATCACCTCTGCCCGTTCCCATGAGGAAATCATCAAACACCTGTTCTCCACTGATTCTGTGGCGGCTGCTTCGGAAATGGGCCAGCATATGAAGGATACATTTATGTCCATCCTTGCCAAGATGTAGGCAAAAGCAACAGTTTTCACCCGGTGAATCATTATTGGTGTAGACACCTAGGATATCTTGTATACAATAACTCCAGACATAGCTTTGGAGAACCTTGTATGACCATATCTGAAACCAAAATCTACCCTATCAACACAGGTTGGCTCGAAGGCGACCTCGGGACGTATATCTTCTGGAAAGGTCCGGCAGGTAAAAAGAAATGGCAGCCTGTATACTGCTATTATATCGACACCGGCGAATATAAAATTCTGGTCGACACCGGCCTTTGCGACGAAGAGCGCGCCACGAAATACCACCACAAATGCGAAAAACGCGGCTGTTTGCAGGTCCACGAACACCTGAAACAGAAACTCGGCGTAGATCCGGACGAGATTGACGCAATCGTATTCACCCACCTGCACTGGGATCACGTGCAGAATATGAAAGAATTCAAAAACGCACGTTACATCGCGCCCAAGGCCGAAATTGAAATGGCCTATAATCCGCTGCCGCTCTACTACCGCACTTACGAAAGTCCGGTTCTGGGCATCGAGCCGGCGTATACCGGTTGCGCCTTTGAAATGATCGACAAAGAAACCGAAGTCCTGCCGGGCATCACCATGTTCCCGACACCGGGTCATTCGGTCGGCCATATGGGCGTCACGGTTGCCACCACTGGCGGCGACATCGTGATTTGCGGCGACGCGATCTTTGAAGCGCGCAATCTGGAACCGAACGTCGAGGAAAAATGGCGCTACTGGGTTCCGGCCCGTTTTGTGAATTCCTATGAAGGCTGGAAATCGGTCGAGGAAATCGACAAGCGCGCGGATTATGTACTGCCGTGCCATGACATCGCCTGTGGTGATCACGAGGTTTATCCTTTTGAGGGCATGAAAAAACGGGAACGGCGCAAATATATCCCCGGATACAACTTCTACTTTGGTGACATGCCGCCCGGGGCTGCACGGGCCTCTGAAGATTCACACGAAGACTAAAACGTTTGGGGAATGCGCTGCAAACAGACGCATTCCCTTTCCAATTTTACCGGCCCGAATTTTTTTGTGGAGCCTGAAATGTCCGCCCCCCTGTTGCCACCAAAGCCTGAATATACCGCGCTTTGCAAAGCTTCGGCTGTGATCGGGGCCGATCCGATGTTGATACAGGCCGCGGGCGGCAACACCTCGATCAAAGCCGGCGATGTGATGTGGATCAAGGCCTCTGGCACCCTGCTTGCAGATGCACAGGCCAAGGATATTTTCGTCCCTGTTGATTTGCCGGACATGCGCCACGCCGTTGCCAACGCCCCCCCCCGCGCCGATCAGCCGGCAGAATTTGCACTGGTGCGGGATGGCCTGCGCCCGTCGATTGAAACCAGCCTGCATGCGGTGTTTTCCCAAAAAGTGGTGATGCATGCCCATTGTATTCATACCTTGGCCCATGCGGTAAAAAAAGGGTGCGAAACCATGCTGGCAGCACCGCTTGCCGGTCTGAACTGGGCGATTGTTGACTATGTCAAACCCGGTGCCAATCTGGCGCGACGGGTGGCAGAGGTGGCCAAAGGGCCGGTCAATGTGGTAGTGCTGCGAAACCATGGCATTATCGTTGCCGGTGATACCGTCGCCCAAACCTACGGGTTATTATCAGAGGTCCACGCGCGTTTGCGCATAGACCCTGCCGACTGTGCACAACCCGATCTGGACGCACTTGCGGCCCTGACCACCGGTAGCGCCTATACCCTGCCGGATTACACGCCCTTGCATCAACTGGCCCTGAACGCCCGCCGTTTTCAGCAGGCCACCGGCGGCAGTCTGTATCCCGATCACGTAATTTTCTGCGGCATTGGTGCGACAGCCCTGTCCGATGGCGAAAGCCCTGACGCGGCTTGCGCCCGAATAGAGGCAACCGGCGCGCCTGCACCTGTGTTTCTGATTGTCCCGGGCAAAGGCGTGATCCTGCGCCGCGATGCAACAGAGGCCAACCGCGCGCTTGTGCGCTGCCTTGCGGATGTGTTGCTGCGTGTACCGGCAGAGGCAGAATTGTCCTATCTGACTGACGCCCAGAATGCTGAATTGCTGAACTGGGACGCGGAAAAATACCGGAGCGCGCTCAATGTCTGACGGGCTGTATATCGGGGTTGATCTAGGCACATCAGGGGCGCGCGCCATTGCGATGACGGCCACTGCTCAGGTCGCTGGCGAAGCCGCCTTTGCCATGGCTGAATTCGGCACCAACCACCGCGACCCGATGATCTGGAAACAGGTGTTTGAAGCGGCGCTCAGGGGGGTGCTGGCACAAATTGACCGCGCGAAAGTCGTGGCGATCTGCGTTGACGGCACCTCTGGCACATTGTTGCCAATAGACGCGGATGGCCGGCCTTTGGCGGATGGGCGCATGTATAATGACCCTTGCACGGACGCGGCACTTCTGGCGCGCATAGCCCGACATGCCCCGCGTGAAACTGCGGCGCACGGGGCCAGTAGCG
>JALWOO010000747.1:0-1673 GCA_027083485.1 Amylibacter sp.
ATTGTGAGTAAAATTATATAACTTTATCCACTTGATGCAGTATAGATAGAAGTGTGTTTTGATGATGTTGTAACAAGTGAGAATTAAGAATGAACGAATGAAATCGAACGGTTTTAAGATATATAAATTACTCGAAAAGTTGATGGGGAAGAAGACCTTGCCAATTTTTCTTTCTTTTTTGCTAAGTGCTTTGGCGATAAATAGTGTGGCTCAGGTTTTGCCTGTGGATTCGCTTGTTCCCGTAGCTAAAAGAGATTTGGATAACCACTTGAATGGAGCTGTTCGTGGGAGTGCGGTGACTTGCGGTACTGCCCCTAATCAGTTTACTATTCAAATTGTTTCTGACTCTAGTTACAATGGTTATGAGTTGAAATGTGCTGATGGTTGTACGGGGTATTACACTGTAAATGTTACGGGAGGAATTGGTCCTTTTACTTTTCAGTGGTTGGGAAATGGTGATGCGACGACTAAAACTACCCAACATTGGACACAGGTTTGTGACCAAAATTCTATTCAGATTTTGGTTACGGATATGGGGCAAAATGTTACTTGTGCGGCTTCTCATGTTTTGAATGTGCCAGGGAGATTGAGAACAATCAATTTTACCTTAACTCCACCATCTTGCTATACTACTTGTGATGGTACAGCTACGCATTCACCCGTGTTTGGTGTACCTCCTTATACGTTTAGTTGGACAAATGGTGAAACAACTCAAAATGCGAGTGCTTTGTGTATCGGTTCTACCACGTTAACTATTACCGATCAGAATGGTTGTCAGTTCGATACAACTGTTAACATTACTTCTCCTCCTCCTATTTATGCAAATATTGCTGTTAGTGAGGTTACTTGTAATAATGCGTGTGATGGTAGTTTGATTTCAAATCCTTCAGGTGGAACGGGAGCTCCTTTTACTTTTAATTGGACGAATACTGCAGGTGGGGGAACGATAAGCTCAACTAATACAGCAAGTGGATTATGTGAAACGAATACATATAACTTGCATCTGACAGATAATTCTGGTTGTTTTATTGATACTGCTGTCACGTTAGCTGATAAGTTACCAATGAATTTATCAGTTGCTTCTTCTACAGATGCTCAATGTTCCAATGTTTGTAATGGGCAAGTTTCTATCTCTGTTACTGGTGGAGCTCCGCCTTATGTTAGCTATGACTGGTATCAAGGAACTTTTGGAAATGGTGTCTTACAAGCGTTTTCAGGGGCTAGTGTAAATTCTTTATGTTCGAATACGGATTATTATGTAGTTGTTACCGATAGTGATGGTTGTTCGGATAGTTTGCAGATTAGTCAATTAAGTTCCCCGCCTGCGATTACCATATCGGAAACACATACTGATGTTTCTTGTTTTAATGCAAACGATGGAACAATTACGTTAACAGTATCGGGGGGAGTATCGGCTTCAGGAACATATACTTATAATTGGACAACCAGTGATGGTAGTGGATTGGTGTCTTCGGCTCAAAATCAAACAGGTTTGTCTAAAGGAACTTACGTTGTTACCGTAACGGATGATGTTGGATGTCAGCAAACTGCAACTATAACTATTGCTGAACCTACTGAAATTATAGCAAATGGTGTTGCTTCGGATGTTACTTGCTTTAATCTAACCGATGGTCAAATCGACTTAACTACAAGCGGAGGAGCAGGGGGGTACA
>JALWOO010000747.1:1683-3225 GCA_027083485.1 Amylibacter sp.
TTAAGTAATTTAGATTCAGCATCGTATAGTGTTCACATTGTTGACGCTGATGGCTGTATAAAAGATACTACATTTCACATTTCAAAACCAGAAGAAATATTTGTAAACGGAACAATAACCCCAATTTTATGTAATGGGGATAACAATGCTCAAATCACAATAAATCCCGTTAACGGAACAGGAGTTTATGTGTATGATTGGGATATAGATGGAACGGGCGATTTTGATGATAATCAAAACCAAAGTGGTTTGTCGCCTAACACTTACAATTTATCGGTACGAGATGGGAATGGTTGTCAAAAAGATACATCGTTTGTTGTGACTGAACCGCCTTTATTAACCGTAAGTACCAGTTCAGTAAAACCTCATTGTGGACAAAGCGATGGGAGTGTAACGGCGACAGCAGGAGGTGGAACACCTCCTTACACTTATGTTTGGAAAGACGCAGGAGCAAATACAATTGGGACGAGTGCCACAGTAAGTGGTTTATCGGCAGGTTGCTACGATGTAACCCTAACCGATGCCAACGGATGTACAGCAACTCAACAAGAATGTATTACAGATGAAACACCTCCAAGCGTTACATTGACACCAACGGATGCAAGTTGTTTTGGAGTATGTGACGGAAGCATAACGGTAGTCATAACAAACGGAACAGCTCCCTACAATACAGTCTGGACAAGTACGGATGCAGGATTTAGTGACCCTAACACAGATGATATTAATGGTTTATGTGCTGCAGATTACACACTACAAGTAACCGATGCGTTTAACTGTATGGTTTCTCAAACGGTAACCATTGCAGAACCAACAGAAATTATGGCAAATGGTGTTGCAACCGATGCAACTTGCTTTAATCTAACCGATGGTCAAATCGACTTAACTACAAGCGGAGGAGCAGGGGGCTACACTTGGACATGGACGAGTACAGATGGAAGTTTTGTTGACCCTAGTACAGAAGATTTAAGTAATTTAGATTCAGCATCGTATAGTGTTCACATTGTAGATGCGAACGGATGTTTTAAAGATACAACCTTGCACATTTCAAAACCAGAAGAAATATTTGTAAACGGAACAATAACCCCAATTTTATGTAATGGTGACAACAATGCTCAAATCACAATAAGTCCCGTTAACGGAACAGGAGTTTATGTGTATGATTGGGATATAGATGGAACGGGCGATTTTGATGATAATCAAAACCAAAGTGGTTTGTCGCCTAACACTTACAATTTGTCAGTACGTGATGGAAATGGTTGTCAAAAAGATACATCGTTTGTCGTGACTGAACCGCCTTTATTAACCGTAAGTACCAGTTCAGTAAAACCTCATTGTGGACAAAGCGATGGGAGTGTAACGGCGACTGCAGGAGGCGGAACCCCACCTTATACCTACGTTTGGAAAGACGCAGGAGCAAATACAATTGGAACGAGTGCCACAGTAAGTGGTTTATCGGCAGGTTGCTACGATGTAACCCTAACCGATGCTAACGGATGTACAGCAACTCAACAAGAATGCATTACAGATGATACACCTCCAAGC
>JALWOO010000748.1 GCA_027083485.1 Amylibacter sp.
GGCCCGCAGCCCGTTCACTGCCGTTTACGTGACCCACAATCTCGCCGAGGCCGTGCGCCTTGGCCATGCCATTGTGGTGCTGTCGCGCCGACCGGGGCAGATACAGGAAATCGTCCACATCGACAAACCGCTGGAACAGCGCAGCCATGCGGATCCAGAACTGGAAGCCAAACAAACCCACCTGTGGAACCTGATGCGCGACGAAGCCCGCGCCGCCGATGCGGAGCTGCTGCATGTCTGAACGCCCGGTCAAATTTCGCGGCGGCGGTTTTGCCCCCACATCGCGCCGCTGGGTCGGCTTTGGCGTGTTTGTCGTGCTGATCGCCCTGGCCGAAATCGGCACTCGCAGCGGGTTTATTTCATCGCTGACCCTGCCCAAACCCTCGGATGTGCTGCAAACCTTTGTGGATCTGTACAATTCCGGCCTGCTGTTCACCCATCTGGTTCCCAGCCTGACCCGCCTTGCGGTCGGCTCGGCCATGGGCATCAGCGCGGGCATATCGGTCGGCATCCTGATCGGGCTGTTTTCCTATGTGCGCGCCGGTCTGATCCCGCTGGTGGCGGCAATTTTCCCGATCCCGAAAATCGCCCTGTTGCCGCTGTTCGTGATCTGGTTCGGCATTGACGAAGGCTCCAAATACGCGCTGATCGCGCTTGGCACCTTTACGCCCACGGTGGTCGCCACCTACGGGGCGGTGGACAACGTGGACCGCACCCTGATCCGCATGGGCCAGAGTTTCGGCCTGTCATGGGCATCGATTGTGCGCAAAATCGTGATCCCGGGTGCCATGCCGGGCATCCTGTCCGGCCTGCGCATATCGCTGGCCATTGGCATTATCCTGCTGGTGGCGGCAGAAATGCTGGGTGCGGAATACGGCATCGGGGCCTATATCCTCGAGGCCGGCTCGCTCTATGATCTGGAACGGCTGTTTGCCGGTGTGGTGATGCTGTCGGTACTGGGCGTAGTCGTCAGCACCCTGATCGGCCTCGTGGAAAAACGCCTGCTGCGCTGGCGCAACTGACCCATTCCATTTTCCCCAAATATCCCCGCGCGGAGCGCATCCGACCTCTGCCTTGAGGCAACCTGTCACAGTGCAACTTGCATGGATCGGCCTAGATAGGGTACAAATTTACTCGACTATTCCGGCTCTCTGACAGCTCAAAGGAAAACCCCATGACCCATATCGTTATTCTCGGCAGCGGCTTTGGCGCGCTGACCACCGTTCGCCAAATCCGCAAACGCAATCTGGATGCCAAAATCACGCTGGTGTCCCCGAACAGGTTTCTGGCCTATCTGCCCAGCCTGATCTGGATGCCGTCGGGCATGCGCAAGGCCTCCGACATCAACGTTGATCTGGGCAATTTCTTCACCAAGCACAACGTCACATGGCATCAGGGGTCGGTGACCAATGTCACCGATGGCGGGCGCACGGTGGAAACCGACACCGGCACGCTGAGCAATGACTATCTGGTGATCGCCACCGGTTCGCGCTTCATCAAAAAACTGCCGGGCATCACCGAACACGCGATTATTCCTTGCGAAGGCACCACCGCCGGCCAGATGATCCACGACCGTATTGCGGAAATGGACGGGGGCACCATTGCTATCGGTTTTGGCACCAACCCCAAGGAACCCAAAGCCGTGCGTGGTGGCCCGATGTTTGAATTCCTGTTTGGCATCGAAACCATGCTGCGCCGTCAGGGGCGGCGGGACAAATTCAATCTGGTGTTTTTCAACGGCTCCCCTAAACCGGGAAACCGTCTGGGCGAAAAGGCGGTGACCGGTCTGTTGAAGCAAATGGCCAAACGCGGGATTACAACCTATCTCGGGGCCAAACCGACCCGCATCGAGGCCGACAAAGTCGTGACCGAACGCGAGGAAATCCCCGCCGATCTGGTGCTGATGATGCCGGGCCTGACGGGGCCGCTCTGGCTGGACAACACCGACCTGCCCCGCTCCGAGGGCGGCTTTATCCAGTCGGATGCCAAATGCCGCGTGCAAGGGCTGAAAGGTACCTATGTCATTGGCGACACCGGTTCCTATCCCGGTCCCGAATGGCTGGCGAAACAGGCGCATCAGGCGGATTTGCAGGCCGAAGCTGCCGTCGCAAACATCGCCGATGAAATGGCGGGCAAGGAACCAAGCCACGATTTCAAGGCCGAACTGATCTGCATCGTGGACACGCAGGACACCGGTATCCTTGTGTTCCGCAACGAAAAACGGTCGATCTTTTTGCCGCCGCTGAAGATTTTCCACTTTGCCAAGCGCATCTTTGAAGGCATGTACCTACGCCCCTATCGTTAGGGCGCAGACTCATATACCACGCGGCACCAGTTTGAGAGATTTTCGCGCTGACCAGGCGCGAAACCGCCGGAATAGTGGTTCTATTTCAAGGTTTTGCAACGCAGTCAGGGCGTAAATCTGCCAAACCTTTCGGGCGCAATCCTCGCTTCATCTCAAGGGCATGGCCCCCTTGCAAAGCGAACCACCCTGTGCGGCGGGTACCAAACCATTGATATTTCGCGAGGATTGCGCTGGTGCTGCGTGGTTTATGAGTCTACGCCCTAACCGATTGCCAAAGGGCGGAACCCCTGATAAGTTAACTAAACACTTGTTCAGTTAATGGAGTTCCGCCATGGCACATGAAATCGTAATTCTGGGCGCGTCCCGTACCCCTATGGGGGGACTTCAGGGGGTTTTCGCCAATACCACGACGCCCGAACTCGGCGGGGTGGCCATTGCCGGCGCGTTGGCCGACGCCAAAATCACGGCGGACATGGTGGACGAACTGGTCATGGGTTGCGTATTGCCCGCCGGTCTGGGGCAGGCTCCGGCACGCCAGGCCGGTTTTGCCGCTGGCCTTGGCAAAGAGGTTCCCGCCAGCACGGTTAACAAAATGTGTGGTTCCGGCATGCAGGCGGTGATGAATGCCTGCGATCTGGTGGCGCTGGGCCGTAGCCGCATTGCGGTTGCCGGTGGCATGGAGAGCATGACCAACGCCCCCTATCTGCTGCCCAAAATGCGCAGCGGTGCGCGGCTGGGTCATGGTCAGGTGATCGACCATATGTTTCTGGACGGGTTGGAAGATGCCTATGACAAAGGCCGCCTGATGGGTACCTTTGCCGAGGATTGCGCCGACAAATACGGGTTCACCCGCGACGCACAGGATGATTACGCGCTGTATTACCTAAGC
>JALWOO010000749.1 GCA_027083485.1 Amylibacter sp.
GGGCTGGCGCAGGGGATTTACGATTTCACCGTCAGCTATCTGCGTGGCGAATGGCCCGGCCAGCCGCCGATTGACCGGCGGGTTTATCCGACAAAACGGGTGTCCGTTGGCAAGATGTACCAGCAACTGACCCTGATGCGGTCGCATTTCACCCGCGTGATGATGGAAGCGCAGGCCTTCCCGACCAAGGAACAGGTGATGCGCATGTATGCCAGCCAGATCGCGGTGATGGACGGGGTGCAGGAACTGGCGGCACTGGCGATCCGCACCTGTGGCGGGCAAACCATGCTGAAGAACCTGCCGCTGGAACGTATGTATCGCGACAGCCGGTCCGGTGCCCTGATGCTGCCCTATACCACCGAAATCATGGAGGATTACCTTTCGGTGATGACCCTGTATGATATGGACGAAATCGACAATATCTCTGCCGATACCGTATCGGCGCGGGTGTCCATGTGGCGACCGGCCTAGCAGCGGGCCGATAAAGGGGGGGCTATGGCCAGAACCAGCGTAACATCTACGGGCCGCACCACGGCACAGGTGGCGGAAATCTGGGCGGTGGCGCAGGATTTCGCGCGGTCCTGGCATCCGATGGTAGACCGCATGCGCGGCTCCATCGGCCCCAATGGTGCAGTGCTGCGCCATTTTACCGCCGATGGCGGGGAGTATCTGGAACAGCGCAGTTACCGGAGCCATTCGGATCATGTGCTGGCTTATCGCCTGCTGGAGGGTATCGAGGGTGTCCGCTCCTATAACGCGCGCTTGCAGATCACCGATAGCGGGCAGGGGGCAAACCTGTGCTGGAGCGCCGATATAGAAGCCCTGCCTGACCGTCTGGAGGCCATTGCCGCCGGCACCAAAGCGGTATTCGATGCGGGGCTGGATTATCTGTGCAAACAGGAAGGCGGGGAGCCAGGCCCCGATCCGATTTTTCCGGAACCGGCCACGGTCCAGTCCGGCCGCTTTGGCAAAGCGCCGGAACTGGCGATGGATGTGGCACCGGCAGGGCTGGCGGAAACGGAAACCCTTTGTGTCTATCTGCACGGCATTGGCGGGCAGCGCAGCAACTGGGAGTCGCAGCTGGCAGCACTGGGCGCGGTGGTGCCCTCTGTGGCGCTGGACCTGCGCGGCTATGGCGAAAGCCGGCTTGGGGCAGGGCAAACCACGGTTGACGATTATTGCGCCGATATTCTGGCGCTGGCCGACAGGTTCAAGGCGAAAAAGCTGATCCTTGTCGGGTTGAGCTATGGCAGCTGGATCGCCACCGGTTTCGCCATGCGCCATCCGGAGCGTCTGGCCGGTCTGGTGCTGGCAGGCGGCTGTACCGGCATGTCCGAGGCCTCAGAGACTGAACGCGATGCCTTTCGCAAGGCGCGACAGGCCCCGCTGGATGCAGGGCAAACTCCGGCGGATTTTGCGGCTGTGGTGGTGGATATTATCGCCGGTCCCGAAGCCGGCGAAGCGGTTCTGGAAAAACTGCGTGCCTCGATGGCGGCAATTCCGGTAGCCACCTATCGCGATGCGCTGAATTGTTTTACCAACCCGCCGGAACGGTTCGATTTTGGCCGCATTGCCTGTCCGGTGCTGTTGATGACCGGTGCCTATGACCGGCTGGCCCCGCCCGAAGAAATCCGCGCGGTTAGCGAACGGATCCACGCGGCATCTCCCCGATCGGATGTTGAATTCGAGGTCATCCCCGATGCGGGCCACCTGTGTAATCTGGAAGCGCCCGAGGTATTCAACCGGCATCTGCTGGGATTTTTGCAAAGGGTCACCAAGGGCAGCGCCGCGCCGGTGCTGAGTGGCAAGGAAACCCGCCGACTGGCCAAACAGCAACGCATTCAGGAAGCGGCACTGGCGGAATTTGCCAGAAACGGTTTTTCCGGCGCTTCGATGCAGGCGATAGCCGAGCGGGCAGGGGTGTCAAAACCGACCCTGTATCAGTATTTCGGCCACAAACAGGATTTGCTGGCGGCGGTGTTGAATGTGGGCAAATCCGAATTGCTGGCCCCTTTGCAAGATACCGGCGGCAAGCCGCTGGTAGACGTGTTGTGGCAGTTTTCATGGACTTATGCGGATTTTGTGTTGCGCCCTGACATGCTGTCGCTGGCGCGTCTGATGATCGGAGAGGCCGAGCGCCTGCCGGAGGTGGCGCGGGATTATCAAAACCACGGTCCGCGCAAGGCGTTGCAGGGCACCATCGCGTTTTTGCTGGCGCAACGGGGCAGGGGGGCCTTGCGGTTTCAGGATGCGGAACTGGCGGCGCAGAACCTGTGGTCGCTGATCCTGTCGGCCCCGCGCGAACACTGCCTGCACCATCCGGACGAACGGCCAACGCGGGCCGAACTCGCGCGCTATATCCGGAACGGTCTGGGGGTGTTTTTGCGCGCCTATTCCACGGATGTTGCAAAACACACAAAAGACCTTGCCCGGATTGCGGCGCAGGATGAAGGGGAAAGAAATGGATAAATTGCTGAAAGAAAACAACTGCCGTTTTGCCACCGTGGCCATGGCCGATACCAACGGGTTGTTGCGCGGGCAAAAGCTGTCGCGCGCCAGCCTTGAGGGTGTTTTTCGCGATGGCATGGGCATGGCACCGGTGACGCTGGCGCTGGACCCGACGGATGTAATCCAGAACCTGCCCGGTGTGACCGATGAAGCGGCGGATTTTCACGACACGCCGTTGATCGTGGATCAAAGCAGCGCGCGCCGGATCCCGTGGGAGGCTTCCGGCCACGATCTGCTGTTTTTGTCCCAATACAGCGGCGATGCGGCGGGGATGTGCCCGCGCTCGATCCTGTCGCGGGTGCTGGCGCGGGCGGCGGATATGGGGATTACGCCGAAATACGGGCTGGAGCTGGAATTCACCCTGTTTGACGAAACCGCCGAAACGCTGGCCGCCAAGGGGTTTCGCAACCTGAAACCGGCCACGGGGCATGCCAGCCACGATCTGGTGATGTATCAGACGCTGCAATCGGACTGGTATCGCGATGTGGCCGAAATGTGCGAGGCCCTGCGTATTGATCTGGCCAAGATGCACGAGGAAATCGGCGCGGGATTCATGGAGGTTTGCACCGGTGCCGGCACCGGCCTTGATCCGGCGGACCAGACCGTTTTGCTGAAGAATTTCCTGCGGGTGCTGGCGATGAGGCAGGGCAAAACCATCACCTTTATGCCGCGCTGGTCCGAAC
>JALWOO010000750.1 GCA_027083485.1 Amylibacter sp.
GCGGATATTCTGCACGATTGCACCATTGCCGCCGAAAAAGGCGAAATTGCCGTGATCGTTGGCCCGAACGGGGCCGGTAAATCCACTGCGATGAAAGCCGTCTTTGGCATGTTGAATATCCGCAAAGGCCGTGTGCTGCTGGATGGCGAGGATATCACCCACCTGTCCCCACAGGACCGTGTGGCGCTGGGCATGGCCTTTGTGCCGCAAACCAGCAATGTTTTTCCCTCGATGAGTGTCGAGGAAAACCTTGAAATGGGTGCGTTCCTGCGCCGCGACGACATCAGCCAGACCATGGAACAGGTGTTTCATCTGTTTCCGATCCTCAAGGACAAACGCCGCCAGAACGCCGGTGAATTGTCCGGTGGCCAACGCCAACAGGTGGCAGTGGGTCGCGCGTTGATGACCCAGCCCAAGCTGTTGATGCTGGACGAGCCTACCGCCGGTGTTTCGCCAATTGTGATGGATGAACTGTTTGACCGGATCATAGAGGTTGCCCGCACCGGCATTACCATCCTGATGGTCGAACAAAATGCCCGTCAGGCCCTGAACATCGCCGACAAGGGCTACGTGCTGGTGCAGGGACGCAACCGGTTTACCGACACGGGGCAGGTTCTGTTGAACGACCCCGAAGTCCGCAAAAGCTTTCTGGGGGGATGATGCGTTATTTTGTAACGATGGGTTTGTTGCTGACGCTGGCCCCCGGTTTGGCACAGGCCGAAGGCGACAGACGTGTGGTCAGTTGTCAGGCCAGCAAAATCTGCGACGAATCCGGCAGCTGCAAGCCCAGCAACCGGTTGGTCACGCTGGGGCTAACCCCGATCAAGCGCGGCCCGAACGGCGAAGGTGCGCACTGGATCGACTATGACGGCCAGAAATACAAGGCTGACAACGTAACGGGACGCGGCCCGATCGTCTGGTCCACCGACGGGGCGGATGTGCAAACCCTGCTCTATGCCGGCGAAAACGAAACAATCTGGCACCGGCTGACACCCGCGCCGCAAGCCCATTCCAGTCTGGAATTTTTTAACTGCAAGGACGCCAGCTGATGGACATTCTAAGCGCCTTTATCCTGATCTCGAATTACATTCTGGTCCCCGCCATTGCCTATGGCAGCCAGCTCGCCCTTGGCGCGTTGGGAGTGACCCTGATCTATGGCATTCTCCGGTTTTCCAACTTTGCCCATGGCGACACGATGGCCTTCGGGGCCATGGTAACCATTCTGTTTACATGGTGGTTTCAATCTATGGGGATTTCGATTTCTCCGTTGCCCACGGCGCTTTTGGCTCTGCCCTTTGGCATCGCGGGCTGTGCGTTGCTGGTGCTGTTGACCGACCGGTTCGTGTATCGTTTTTACCGCCAGCAAAAGGCCGCCCCGGTGATTTTCGTGATCGCCTCGGTCGGGGTGATGTTCATTATGAACGGTATCGTGCGCTTTATCATCGGGCCGAATGACCAACGCTTTGCCGACGGGGCCAAGTTCATCCTCAAGGCCCGCGATTTCAAACGCGAGTTCGGCCTGCACGAAGGCCTGACCATCAAGGTTTCCCAAGGCATTACCGTTGTCACCGCCGTCGTGGTTGTGGCGGCGCTGTTCTGGTTTTTGAACCGCACCCGTACAGGCAAATCCATGCGCGCCTATTCCGACAACGAGGATCTGGCCCTGCTTTCGGGCATCAATCCGGACCGCGTTGTGATGGTTGCCTGGATCCTTGCCGCAGCCCTGGCCACCATTGCCGGCACTCTGTACGGGCTGGACAAGTCGTTCAAACCCTTCACCTATTTTCAGCTGTTGTTGCCAATCTTTGCCTCGGCAGTGGTAGGGGGCATGGGCAATCCGCTTGGCGCTATTGCCGGCGGGTTCGTGGTGGCTTTTTCTGAAATCAGCGTGACCTACGCCTACAAGAAGTTCATCAAATACCTTGTGCCCGAATCCTGGGAACCGGATAGTTTGGTGCAACTTCTTTCCACGGATTACAAATTCGCGGTCAGCTTCATGATCCTGCTATTGGTCCTCCTTTTCCGCCCCACCGGTATTTTCAAGGGGAAATCGGTATGAGCTATACAGTTAAAAACACCGCGCTGTTTACCATTATCATGCTGCTTTTGGTCTTTGTCGGCTTCAGCCAGAGCTGGAATGTCGCCCTGCAAATCATCAACCTGTGTCTGATTTCATCTATCATGGCGCTGGGTGTGAACATCCAGTGGGGCTATGCGGGGCTGTTTAACGTGGGCATCATGGGGTCTGCCGCGCTTGGCGGGCTGGCTGTTGTGCTGATCTCGACCGATCCGGAACCCGAAGCCATCAAGGCCGGTGGCCTTGGGGTTGTGCTGTCGCTTCTACTTGGCATTGCCACCATCAGCGGGGCTATTTTCGCCTACAAACGCCTGCCCAAATCCCGTATGCGCACGATTGTGGTTTTGACAATTGTGGTGGTGGGATTCTTCGTCACACGGGCTATTTTTGGCCCGGCAACCGATGCGATAGAACAGGTCAATCCGGCACGGGCCGGCAACATCGGCGGGCTGGGATTGCCGGTTCTGCTCGCTTGGCCCGTCGGCGGCCTGTTTGCCGGTATTGTCTCTTGGGGTATCGGTAAAATCGCCCTTGGCCTGCGGTCCGATTATCTGGCAATTGCGACGCTGGGTATTTCCGAAATCATCGTGGCTGTGCTCAAGCACGAAGACTGGATGACCCGCGGGGTCAAGAACATCTCCGGTCTAAAACGCCCCGTCCCTTACGAAGTTGACCTGCAAGCGGCCCCCTGGTTTCTGGACCTTTGCAAAACGCTGGGCACCGATCCGGTGACCTTCTCCTCGATCTTCGTCAAACTCTGTTACGCAATCCTGTTTGGCATCGTGTTGCTGTTGATCCTGTGGATGTCCGAAAAGGCGCTGAATTCCCCGTGGGGCCGCATGATGCGCGCCATACGCGACAACGAAGAAGCCGCAGCGGCAATGGGCAAAGACATCAAAGCGCGTCATTTGCAAGTGTTTATCATCGGTTCTGTGGTGGTCGGGATCGCCGGTGCCATGCTCACAACGCTGGATGGTCAGTTGACCCCCTCGGCCTATCAACCCTTGCGCTTTACCTTCCTGATCTGGGTGATGGTGATCGTCGGCGGGTCCGGCAACAACTGGGGGTCCGTGCTTGGCGGCTTTGTCATCTGGTTTTTCTGGATCGAGGCGGAACCCATGGGCCTGTGGCTCATGGATACCATCACGGCCGGCATGGCCGAGGATAACCCCTTGCGCATACACCTGATCAAATCAGCCGCCCATATGCGTTTGATGACCATGGGGCTAATCCTGCTGTTGGTGCTGCGTTTCAGCCCCAAAGGTCTGATACCGGAAAAATAGGGGGGTCTTTGCTATCCCTGAAAGAATAGAGTCCCCCCGCTTAATCCAGGGGGGCTTTAGAGGATTTCGCTTTAGGTTCTGACCCGTGGCCCGGCTTTCAAATCGACAGTGACCCGCAGCCCCCCCATCGGAGATGCATCAAAATCGATTTTGCCGTCGTTTGCCTCGACGATGTCGCACACAATAGCAAGACCAAGGCCGGCACCGGCCCCTTGCGTGTCCAGCCGCTTGCCCCGCTGGGTTACCAGTACGATTTGTTCAGGGCTCAGCCCCTCGCCATCGTCCTCGATACAAACTTGTACGCGGTCCATGTGCGGGGTGACCCCGATGCGAATTTTACTGCGGGCAAAACGAACGGCATTTTCCAGAAGGTTCCCAAAGACATCATTCAAATCATCCGGATCCATCGCCACACCCAGATCACCGGAGTCCTGTTGGATGAATTCCAGTGCCCTGCCCTGCGGCATGCGTTCCAGCGTGCGCACAATCGCCTGAAGTGCCGGCTGTAAGACCACCGCTTGCGCATAGCGCCCATGGCGATTCCGTGCCCGCACCATTTCGCGATCCATATGACGCCGCATTTTAGCGGCCAGATCCTCGATACTTGCCGCCAGCTCTGTTTCGCCTTTTTCCCGTAGCAGCACCACATCCGAAGCCAAGGCCGTCAGCGGCGTTTTTAACCCATGTGCCAGATCCGCAGCCCGATCGCGTGCCCGGATCATATCCTGTTCTTGCAATTCCAACAGAGCGTTAACCTCGTCCACCAAAGGGGCAACCTCTGCCGGGACCGGCCCCTTGAGGCGCTTGGCTTCTCCGTTCCGGATTTGTGCGATATTTTCCCGCAAGGTCTGCATCGGCTTCAGGCCTTCGCGGATTTGCACGGCAAAACCAACCAACAATACTACCCCGAGAATCCCGAGAACCAACATCATAATATCGTTGAATTCGTCCACCTGCACCTTGAGGTCATTGGCATCTACGGCCACCGCAATCCGCATTTGCTGATTGCCCTGTTTTGTCGGCACAACCACAGCAGTTTCATGTATCAGCACATCGGTTTGGGTCGGCCCCAGCTCTATATGTGTATGAATTTGCCCCGGACGCAAAGCATCATCCGGCAAAATCAACTCCGCGTCCCAAAGCGAACGCGAACGCAACACCACGTCTTCACCTGCCTTGCTGACTTGCCAATATAATCCACCAAATACTTTGGTAAATCGCGGATCCGCAGGATAGTGAGCCAAGGTTACCTCGCCCGCATCATCAAAGCGCAAACCACCGGCAATCTGGGACAGATACACATCCAGTTCATGGCCAGTACGCCGTTCAGCGAATCGTTCAAACAACGATGCCAGCCCAAATCCCGTTACCAAAAGGGCAACCGCAATAATGGCAGTAGCGTATCCAAGTAACCGTAAACGTAAGGAGGACAGTTTGTTCATATATCCTCGGCCTGATCTTCGACAATATAGCCAAAACCGCGTCGGGTTTGAATCAATTTGGTAGACAATTTACGCCGCACACGCCCAACCAATACCTCTACGGCATTGGACTCGCGCTCAAAATGAACAGATTGCAGATGCTCCGCCAGTTCCTGTTGTGGCACCACGCGACCTTTGTTCAGCATTAAAAACGATACCAACCGATATTCCTGTGGTGATAGGGCCACCGGCACGCCTTTTATTGACAACCGCATTTGGCGTGTGTCCAACTGGGCATCGCCAACCGTAACAGTCGGGTCCGCTTGCCCATTGGTACGGCGCACGATGGCGCGCAAACGCGCCAGAAGTTCTTCAATATGAAACGGTTTCGGCAAATAGTCATCCGCCCCTGCATCAATTCCCTCGACACGCTCGCTCCAGGATCCCCGTGCGGTCAACACCAAAACCGGCATATCCCGTCCCTCGCGCCGCCATTTCTTCAAAATGGTCAAACCATCCATATCGGGCAACCCCAGATCCAGCACCACGGCACCATAGACTTCTGTATCACCCAGAAACCACCCTTCTTCGCCACTGGCCTCGCTATCCACAATATACCCGGCGGCCTCGAGTGCCCGACAAACATCCTCCCGGATACGATCATCATCTTCAATCAATAGAATTCGCATTATTCCTCTGGTGCCTTTTCATTCGCAGCCTTTTCTTCGAGTATCTCGCCGGTTTGCGCATCTACATAGATTTCACGGCGCAGCCCCTCTGGTGTCAGGAAATAGATACCGTACTTTACTTCTCCGTTTTCACGTTCGAACTCGATTTCCACGATGTCGTCACCGGTAACTTCGTTTACCAACCGCAGAATTGCAAATAGCGGCAAAATTTTACCTCTGCGACGCTCCTCAAGCAGCATTTTCAAGCCTCTTGAATCGGAATCGGCTCCATCAGCCCGTGCCACAGAAGTCGAAACCAGCACACTGGCGGAACCGAGAATTATGATTGCCAATAATGGAAAAACAAGTTTCATACTGCCCTTATTACATTATACAAGTGACATAATACTGACCGGAAATGTCAGCTACCTGTCACATCCTATAGAATATTCTGGGCAAATCCAGCCAGACAGCCTGGAAAACTTAACTGTTGATGTGTGGGTGCCACCATAGAGGGTATGACTGGGAAAGAGTATGCGGTTTGCAACCTTAGTGTTTTTAGTAGCGATGATTAGCGGCGGCGCAAGCATGGCCAAATCTATGATGGATCCTGTGGTACATACGCTGGAAACCCACGGTTATCGCAATGTAAAAGTACAACGCAAGGGCGGCGTCTACAAAGTCGAAGGTACCATTAAGGGCCAAAAACGCGAAATCGTCTATGATGCCCGCAATGGCCACATCCTTAGCGACCGCATGGATACCGACGGTGATGGGCGTATGGATCGAGTAGTCCACGATTACACCAAGAGCCGAAACAACTCGGATTCACACGAGATGCAGGATCGCAATGCCGGTGACGACGGCGAAGATGGTGGTGATGGTGCGGGCAGCGACGGGGGTGAAGGCGACGGCGGGGGTGAGGGCGACGGAGGTGAGGGAGACGACTAGGCGTGTCCTCCTTTACCTCTTCGCACCGGTTTGATCAAAGTTTCACTGCATTCGGTAATACCGGCAACCTCAGGTAAAACGCAAAACGCTCTCCGAAACCTTGAACTGTTTATGCAACCGCAGCTTTCTCTTTCCGTTTTCGCTCCTTAGCCAAAGTGCTTAGCCCCATGTCATCGAGTATCGCATAGATCGCGGGCAAGGAAAACAACACGATCAAACTCGCCGCCAGCAGACCAAAGATCAGGCTGGTAACCAGCGGGATCAGGATTTGCGCCTGTAAGCTTGTCTCCAGCAGGATCGGCAGCAGGCCGGCCAGCGTGGTTGTCGAGGTCAGGAAAATCGCCCGGAACCGCGCCCGCGCCGCCCGTGCAGCAGCAACCGCAACGGTCAGATGATCCCCGTGTTCATGCTTCACGAAATCCACCAACAGAATGGAATTATTCACCACAACCCCCGCCAAAGCCACAAAGCCCAGCATGCTCGGCATGGAAAAATCCAGCCCCATCAGCATATGACCAAAGATTGACCCCGCCAGCGAAAGCGGAATAATCAGCATCACAACGATCGGTTCCACATAAGACCGGAACAGGAATGACAGCAGCAAAAACACGCCGATCAGACCGACAACAAAACCCTTTACCATTGATTTCTGGGTTTTGCGCGCCTCGGCATTTTGCCCCTCGACACTGATTGATACCCCCGGATGGCGTTTTAACAAATCCGGCACAAACCGTTTGGTCGTATCACCGACAATGTCATTGGCGTTGGCTATCCGCGTGTCAATCGTGCCTTGCAGGGTTACGGTCCGCACGCCATCTTCGCGGTTGATACGGGCATAGCCTTGATCCATTTCCACATCCGCCACCAAAGACAACGGCACATAAGACCCGTCAGGGCGGGTAATGATAAAGCTGTCAAAAGGCGCAAATTCGCTGCGGCTGTCTTCGGACAGCAGGGCTGTCACCTCGAGCAGCTGGCCATTTACCTGCATTTCGCTCACGGTGGTGCCGTAATAAGCGGCACGCAGTTGGTCGGCGACCATCAGGGCGGTCACCCCCATTGAGGCCGCCGCATCGCTCAGCCGGATTTGCAGCTCGCGCTTGCCGGGACGCAAATCATCCATCACCGAGGTGACACCCTTATAGGTCCAGATCCAGTCCTGCAATTCCAGCGCCGCCTGTTTCAATTCCACCAGATCATCGCCTTTCAAGCGCAGTTCAATGGCGATCCCCGCCGGACCCATGGTTGATTCAGCGTAATTCAGGCTGATCACATCCGGCAGTTGCCCCACAGCATTACTCCAGTTTTCCATGATTTCATCAGGCCGGCTCGTGCGCAGGGATGACGGGAGCAAATCAATACTCACCGTCGCCACATGGGCACCGGTTTCAAAGGAATCGCGGTTTTGCCCATAGAACACAGACACATGGCGCACCAGTTCGGCCCCGTTTGGCTGCTTGGGGGTCATGTCCTGATTAACCTTTTGAATGCCGGCTTCCAGCTTGGCCACCACCTCTTGTGTGCGTTTCAGCGGCGTGCCCTGCGGCAGTAAAACCCGCGCCACGATGGTATCCCCGTCCAGCTCTGGAAAGGCGGTAAATTTCAGGTAGCCGCCCGCCAGCATTGCCACCGACAACAACAACACAGCAAAGGTGACACCCGTGGTCACATACCGCCAGCGAATGGTTAGATCCACCAGCGGGCCGACCAACCGGTCGCGGGTGAAATTCATCGCCGCTTCCACCCGCCGCCGTACCGCATTTGGCGCGTTGTCCGCCTCCAGCGTATGCACAAGATGGTGAGGCAGGATCAAGAAGGCCTCGATCAACGAGACAGACAGCACAAACAGCATCACCACTGGCACGACCCGCAAAATAGCCCCCAAATCGCCGGACAAAAACGCCAACGACCCGAAAATCATCGCCGTTGTGGCAAAGGACGCCAGCACATTGGGCAACACTTGTAAGGCACCTTGCACCGCCGCCTCATAGGCGCTGAGGCCTTTTTCACGCATCCGTGCAATGTTTTCCGAAATCACGATGGCATCATCCATCAACAGGCCGATCACAATCAGCAAGCCCAGCGAGGTCATCAAATTCAGCGAAAACCCAACCGCCCACATCAAGGCCACACCGCCCATAAAGGCCACCGGCAATCCCATCGCCACCCAGAACGCAAAGCGAAAGCCGAAAAACAGCCATAGCACCATAAACACAAGCGCCAGACCCTGCAAACCGTTCACCACCACCAGCGCCAATCGTTCCCGCACCACAGAGGCCGCATCTGCGGTTACCTCGAGCACAATCCCCGGAGGCGCAGCCTGACGCTCATGCGCCAGAAATTCGCGTAGCCTGTCAATCACGGTCAGGGAATCTTCGGCGCGGGTTTTAAACACATCCAGCACCGCCGCCCGTTTGCCATCAAACACCATTTGATCGTCATCAACAGCAAATTGTTCGGTGATTTCAGCAATTTCTCCCAAGAGAACCTGCCCGCCATTCGCCGCAGAACGCACAACCAACTTTGCCAAACCCGCAACATCCCGGCGTTCTTCGGTGATGCGGATAAGATAGGTTTCCTCGTTGGTTTCCATGCTGCCAAGCGGTGAATCAAGGCTGCCGAATTTTATCGCCGCGGCAACATCAGGCACTGAAATGCCAAACCGTTGCAGGGCTTCGGGCCGTAAGCCCACCCGCAATTCACGGGTAGAAAAGCCCTTGATCACCACCTGCGGGATTCCGCCCCAACGCAACATGCGCTTGCGCACGTCCTCGGCGTAATCTTTCAGGTCAGGCCGTTCAGACGGGCCGGTAATGGAAACAGACGCCACAAAATCGGTCAGGCCAAGCGGTTTGATCCGCGGGGTTTCGGCGCGATCCGGAAAATCCGTGATCGCCTCGATTTCGGATTTCACGTCCGCAACGAAACCTTGGAAATCCTCGCCCTCACGCATACGTACAACCGCACGACCAAGGTTTTCACGGGATTCACAAGATTGCTCCAGCAGGCCCGTCACCGATGCCAACGCATTCTCGATGCGCTCGCAAACAGCAAATTCCACATCCTCGGGACGCGCACCGGGATAAGCCACCGTGATTTCTACCCGACTCGGTTCTGGGCGGGGAAATGTTTCACGCAGCAGGTTCGGGCCAAGCAACAGCCCGGACAGCAAAAACAGGATCATCACCAGATTGGAAATGGTCGGATGACCGGTAAAAAAGCGGATCATCGAGCCTGCCCTGCCTGCGCCAGTTTCGCCATCAAATCAGAATCCACTCGAGGCAACAGCAACATGCCTTCAATGGTGGGGATCGGGCGGCTAACAACCACCTGTGTTCCAGCCTCGACACCCTCGGTAATCAGGGCGATATCACCTTGCACAAACCGGGGATGCACCGGGAGCAGTTTCAACCGGTTATCCGGGTCAACCACCATCAGCTTACCATTGCGCAAAGCACTACGGGGTACCACAATACCATTTATGGGCGGTGCGCTCAGGATCATTTTCACAAACATGCCCTTGGACAACGGCGGACGGCGGCCCAATTCAGCGCGTTCATAGGCCTTGTCCACCCGCACAATCACCCCGAAAGTGCCGGTTTTCAGATCCACTGTATTGCTTATCCGGTCCGGCACAGCCGGCCATTCCAGAAGGGTTTCACCCAATTGCATTGTTACCTTGGCCTGAAGATCAAGGCCCGCATGGGCTTTGAATATCGTGGCCGGATTCGTCGAAATCTGCGCACCGTTTGTATCGTTCTTGCCTTTAAAAACCTTTTGCAATTCAGCCGCCGGAATCAGGGCTTCAACCTCGGCTGCATCAATGCCGTCAAAACTGGCCGTGGTTTGACCAATCCGAACCAGCTGACCAACTTCGATAGACACCATATCCACACGGGCATCAAAGGGGAGTGTTAGAATCGTGCGCGCAAGGTTCAGCTCGGCTGTTTCCAATGCAGCCTTTGAAGCAGCGATCTGCTCTTGTTGCACCAAACGTTGCGTTGGCAGCAAGGCAAGCGAATTTTCCAGATTTTGCACCTTCTGGCGCTGCGCCAGATGTTTGGCACGCGCGGCATCGCGGCTGGATTGGGACGCGGTGCCTGCGGCATAGAGCTTTTCCACCCGCGCCTGATCGCTTTTGCTGATCGCAAGGGCCTCTTTTTCAATTTCAAGGGCAGATTTGAGGTTGGCCTCTGATACGGTAATCTCGGCCATTTTGCCTTCGGCGGCACGAATATTGGCGCGGGCCTGTGCGACGGCTAATTTGAAATCCGCCTGAGACAGGCGCAAAATCACCGCACCTTTGGGCAGGATATCACCCTTTTTCAACATCGGATTAACGTATTCCGCAGTACCGCCAACCTGGGCTATGGCCTCGAACCGGCGTGCAGGGGAAACAAGCCCGAAACCGCTGGCTTGTGGTGATACCGCGTATTCCTTAGCCTCGATCACCCGAACAACCGTCGTACGTTCGGCAATTTTCACCTGTTCCGGTGCCTGCTTGTTCTTAACCGTATAGGCCAGAAATGCCGCCCCGATCAAAGCAATCGGCATGGTTACCAAAATCAGTTTAAATCCGGTTTTCATACTCTTAATCCTCAAATTGCAGCACCAAGGGCGCTGCAGTGTTTAGTCAACCTACTGTATTTTCCTTAAGAGTGCATCTAGGATCTGGAATTCGTCGAAATCGCTTTGCGCTGCTTTAGGCGCCGAACAAGGAGGACCGAGGCGATTGCCCAAAAAACGATACGCAAGATCAGCGCCCCGACGGTCTGCATTTCATAGGCCCCGCCCGTGAACACATGCCAGGCGAATCCCAACGCCACCACACTCGTTGCCCCGGTCAGGAGAATCGCGCCACGCATAGCACAGCCTCGGTCCAGCCAAATATGCACCGCCGTTCCGACATAGATGAACCCCGCAACGAAATTGAACCAGAGGACAAAGGGAACAAACTGACCCACTGAATCACGTGCGGATTGCGGGCCGAACAGAACACTTCCCGCCTTGAAAACTGTCATCAAGCCAAAAACAAATGCCAATGCTGCCAGCACACGTATTGAATATGGAATTTTAGTCATGGGGTTTCCTTTGTCTTTCTAATAATTAGTGAGTTATCACTAATTATTAGAAAGACAAGTGGCAAATGCAGATTTTGCCTAAAAGCCCCAAAACCGCCCAAAAGGACGGCTTTCATAAAACGGTTGTGTTATTTTTTCTTCTTTTTCTTGGGGTTTGCCGGCTTGTTGAACCGGTCAATAAACTCCAGCACCACAGGGCGAATTTTACCGCGCCAGATAGAGCCGCTAAAGATGCCGTAATGCCCTGCATCGGCTGCCAGATAGGTTGCCTTCATCGAATCAGGCAGATCAGGCAACAGTTTCAACGCGGCAGAACATTGCCCCGGCGCAGAGATATCGTCGCGCTCTCCCTCGACAATAATCACAGCGGTATTCTTGATCGCGCCGATGTCGACAGGCTTGCCCTGTACCGAAAAGGCATTGCGCGCAATTTCCCGTTTCTTGAACACACGATCAACAGTCGAAAGATAAAATTCCGCCGGCATATCCATCACGGCAAGGTATTCATCATAAAACCGGTTGTGGCGGGCGATTTCCGCCACATCCCCTGCCGCAACTGCCGCAATGTGATCGTTAAAAGCCTTCATATGGGTTTCCATGTTCATTGCCATGAAGGATTTCAGCTGTGTCGCCCCCGGGTACACTTTGCGGCCAACGCCCGGATAGGAATAGCCCACGGTCTGAATAACGCTCTTGGCCAGACCTGCCGTGGTAACCCGCGCGCTGAAGTTCGTAACACCGGTGGGGTTGGCATCGGGATCCACCGGCCCGCCAATCAGGGTCAGGGTGCGCGGTGTCGGCGCGCCTTCTTCGGCCAGCATCGCCGTGGCCACAAGGGTCAGCGGCACCGGCTGGCACACGGCGATCACATGAATATCCTCGCCCAGATAGCGCAGGAAATCCACCAGATGCAGCGTGTAATCCTCCACATCGAATTTACCTTCG
>JALWOO010000751.1 GCA_027083485.1 Amylibacter sp.
CGGCTTCCTGTAGAAAGGCGAGTTCTTCCTTTTTCTCGACACTCTCCGCGACGGTAAACATATCGAACTGCTGTGCGATGCTGATCAAGGCCGCCGTCAGAACCTGATTATCCGCATCCCGATGAACGTTGCGAATAAACTGCCCGTCGATTTTCACAATATCAAACTGGAATTCCCGAAAAAAGCGAAAGGCCGTATACCCCGCCCCGAAATCATCCAGCGCAAATGAAATGCCCTTCCGGTGCAGGTCGTTCATAAAGACATTTACGATTTCAGGCATGAACATCGCCGATCCTTCGGTGATTTCGAGAATCAGCCTTTCGGCAATGGTATCGTCCAGCGCCAACCCGTGATTGAGCGTATCCATCCAACGCGGATAGCCAATACTGCGCGCCGACATATTGATCGACAAGCGCAATGACGGTTCTTCTGCCAAGGCAACCAGCCCCATTTCCAGCGCCAGACAATCCAGTATCCGGCCCAGCTCCATAGTTTCCACCACATCGATAAAATCCTTGGCCGGAATGATGGACCGATCTTCTTTTACAACGCGAATAAGTCCCTCATAAAATGCGGGGCGTTCCGGATTACGCGCATGCATCACCGGTTGGTAGGCCAATATCACATTCTTGCGGTCAATCGCATTCCGGACCATTTCCAAAACTGGCTGGTCTTTGGCCTTATACGCGATCTCCATTCGCGGGGAGGCAGCCTCGGTATCTAACAATCCGGTGAATAGGGACATTCTGTTTCCTCTCCTGACACGCTTAAGTTAAACACATGATTTAACCAAAGACCTAAGATCACGTTAAAGTTCCTTTTTTGTTCCAATTTTACGAAAAATTGCTAGAATACTCTAAACATCTGAATCAAAGGGGTTTTTATGGAAGATCGTTGTCCTTGGTGCGGAAAGCACGAAATTTATAAAAATTATCACGATCTAGAATGGGGTGTTCCCGAATATGACAGCCGTGCTTTGTGGGAAAAACTGGTGCTTGACGGCTTTCAGGCGGGGTTAAGCTGGCTAACGATTCTCAGGAAACGCGAATCGTTCAGGGCGGCTTTTGCCGGTTTTGATCCGGTTCAGGTCGCCGCCTTTGATCAAACGGACGTTAACCGCCTGTTGCAAAACAGCGGCATTATCCGCCATCGCGGCAAGATCGAGGCCGCCATTCGTGGCGCGCAGATCTGGCAAGATATCGAATCACGCGAAGGGTTTGATGCCTATTTATGGAAATATCTGGACGGGCGCGTTTTGCAAAACCGGTTCGAACGCCAACAGGATGTCCCCACCGCCACGCCGTTATCGACCCGCATTTCCAAAGACCTGAAAAAAGAGGGGTTCAATTTCGTCGGTCCCACCATCGTTTATGCCTTTATGGAGGCCGTGGGCATGGTCAACGACCATCTAATCACCTGCCCGCGCCATGCAGAGGTGCAAAAACTGGCACGCGCCTGATTTACTTTTTCTTGCGCCGGCGCGATTTGGACAGTTTGCGCCCCCGCTTGAAGGTCTTGCGCCCGGCACTGCCCTTGGGCATCGGTTTGCCGTCCACCTCCAGCAACTCGAGCAGCAGCCCGCCGGTAATGGGTGCCGCTTCCGACAAGCGCACGGTGGCAGGCATGCCCACAGAAATAACCCGACGGGATTTTTCGCCGATCAGGCTGTTGGTGTCGCGATCAAAGGCCCAGTATTCGCGCCCCAGCATCGACAGGGGAATCATCCCGTCCGCGCCGGTTTCATCCAGTTTGATAAACAGACCAAACCGCGCAATACCCGACACGCGCCCAGTGAACTCATCGCCCACCCGCTCCGACAAATAGGCCGCCAGATAGCGATCCGTGGTATCGCGTTCCGCCAGCATGGAACGCCGTTCGGTTTGCGAAATCCAGTCGCCGGTTTCCTTCAGCTCCCCGACTTCTTCCAGCGTCAGGCCGTCATCGCCCCAGCCATGCGCCGAAATCAGCGCCCGATGCACGATCAAATCCGCATAGCGGCGAATCGGCGAGGTAAAATGCGCATAGCGGCGCAGGTTCAGCCCGAAATGGCCAAAATTTTCCGGCGCGTAATAGGCCTGCGTCATCGAGCGCAGCACCGACATGGAAATCAGCTCGCTGTCTTCGGTCCCCGCCGCCGCATCCAGAAGTTTATTCAAATGTTGCGTTTTCAGTACCTGCCCCTTGGCCAGCAGCAACCCGGCTGCCTGCACGGTTTCTCGCAGGGCTTCCAGTTTTTCCGGTGACGGCTCTTCGTGCACCCGATACAAAAATGGCTGTTTTTTGGCTTCCAGCGTTTCGGCAGCACAGACATTGGCCGTCACCATGAATTCCTCGACCAGCTTGTGGGCGTCAAAGCGTTCGCGGAAATTCACCGACAGCACCTTGCCATCCTCAGCCAGTACGATCTTGCGTTCCGGCAAATCCAGATGCAGCGGCTGGCGGGCATTGCGGGCCTTGGAGGCGCTGGCATAGGCGGCAAACAAATCGGCAATCGGGCCGGCTAGCGGGCGGGTGGCATCGTCATAATCACCCTCTGCCGCACGCTGCGCCTGATGATAGGACAGGGAGGCGGGCGAGCGCATCATGGCGCGGAAAAATTCATGGGTCAGCTTTTGCCCCGCCCGATCCAGCACAATACGCACCGCGATACAGGGGCGATCCACGCCTTCGTGCAGGGAACACAGATCACCGGACAGGGCATCGGGCAGCATCGGCACCACACGATCAGGAAAATAGCTGGAGTTGCCGCGTTTGCGGGCTTCGCGATCCAGCGCGGAATTCGGGCGCACATAATGAGCCACATCGGCAATGGCGACCCAGACGATATGACCGCCTTCGTTTTTCGGATCCTTGTCAGGCAAGGCGCAAATCGCGTCATCGTGGTCGCGCGCATCCGATGGATCAATGGTGAACAGGGGCAAATGGCGCAAATCCTTGCGCTTGCCCAAGGACACCGGCTTGGCCGCTTCGGCCTCGGTAATCACCGCATCGGGGAAATGGTCCGGTATACCGTGTTCGTGGATCGCAATCAGCGACACGGATTTCGGGGCCAGAGGATCCCCCAGATGCGCCACGATCCGCACTTTGTCCAGCCCCATGGACCGGCGACCGGAAATATTTTCCGCCTCGACCAGCTCGCCATCTTTGGCCCCGCCGGTTTCCCCCGCAGGCACCAGAAA
>JALWOO010000752.1 GCA_027083485.1 Amylibacter sp.
ATCACCGCCCCAATGCCCGCCCAGACGCGGCACCCCCCCCGAGGACCCGCAGCCAAGGATCGTATAGCGCAACACCGCCATCAGCCGGCCTTCCATGTGGCGGCTTTGGTGAACAGACGGTCGAAATTCGCGCTGGTTTGCGCGGCAAAATCGGCGTAGTCCATTTCGAAAATCTCGGCCCCGACGGCGGCAGTCAGGGCGGTATAGGCCGGCTCGTTCCGTTTGCCGCGATGGGGCTGCGGCGCAAGATAGGGCGCGTCGGTTTCCACCAAAATCCGCTCGACCGGGGCGGATGCGAAGATCTGGCGCAATTCGGTGGATTTCTTGAAGGTCGCAATCCCCGACATCGACAGATAGAACCCCAGATCCAGCATATCCGCCGCCAGTTGCGCCCCCGAGGAAAAACAGTGCATAACACAGCCAAAGGCGCCGGCCTTGTATTCGGCCGTCAGGATGTCGGTCATATCCTTGTCCGCATCGCGCGAATGGATAATCAGGGGCAGGCCCGTCTGGCGGCAGGCCTCTATGTGGATACGCAGGCTTTCCTTCTGCACATCGGCGGAATCGGCGCTGTAGTGGTAATCCAGCCCCGTTTCCCCGATCCCGACCATCTTGGGGTGACTGGCAATTTGCACCAGCCCCTCGACCGTGGCCATCGGTTCCTTGGCGACGCTCATGGGATGGGTGGCGGCGGCGAAAAACACCGGATCGAACGTCTCGGCAATGCCCCGCACTTCGGGGACACTGGCCAGCCGCGTGGCGATGGACACCATGCGCGTCACGCCGGCCGCTCTGGCGCTGGCGATGACATCGGGCAGGTCGTTCGCGAAATCCGGAAAATCGAGGTGGCAATGGCTGTCTACGATCTGGGGCGTGGTCATGGTTATCTTCCCTGGCTCGACAAAAGCGAGGCCCGCCCTGCCGCTGAATCAATCTTGATAAAGGTATCGAGGATCACCATCGCCGGGTCAAGGTTCACGGCGCGGGCGTGGTCAATTCTTGCAGTGATTTCCTGCACCAGAACGGCCCAGATCTGCGCCTGACGGGCATTGGCGGACAGGCGCGCGGCAAGGCTGGCCTCGGCTGCGATGTCCCCGCTGCCGCCCTTGGCACCGGCAAGGGCCAGACGCGACAGGGCCAGCGTCAACAGATGCACCACCATGTCATAACGCGCTTTGGCCGTCCCCCCGCCGCAACTGTCGGCAAGGGCGGTTATGCGCGGGCGGTTCATGCGCGGGGCCGTCGCCAGCAAGGACAGAATATCATGATACAGCGCCAGCCCGTCGTTGGCCAACAGGTTGATCGCCTCGGCAGCGGAGCCACCGGACAGTTCCGTCAGCGCGGCAAAATCGGTGTCCGTATCCAGTCCGGCCTGCTGCATCACCTGTTGCAGGGTGTCCGGCGGCAAGGGCTGGCAACGCAATTCGCGACAGCGCGAGCGAATGGTCGGCAACAACTTGGCCGGCTGGTGGCTGGCCAGCAGGATCAGGGTCTTGGCGGGGGGTTCCTCCAGAATTTTCAGCAGGGCATTTTCGGCCGAGGGGTTCATTTCATCCACCGCATCCACAATCGCGATCCGCCAGCCCCCTTCCGTGGCAGACAGGGCAAAAAACGCCTTCAGCTTGCGCACCTCGTCCACGGTGATGACCGTTTTCAGCTTCTTTTTCTTTTCGTCCCAGCCCCGACGGCACAGAAACAACCCCGGTTCGGACAAGGCCGCAACACGGTGGAAAACCGGATTGTCGGGGCCGATATGCAGGCTGTCGGGCGGGGCGGAAAACAGCGCATCCGCGTCGGCGTCCTGCGCCAGCAAAAACCGCGCGATATTCCAGGCCAACGTTGCCTTGCCGATCCCCTTGGGGCCGGTAATCAGCCAGGCGTGATGCAAACGCCCCTGATTATAGGCATCCAGAAAGGCGGCAGCGGCCTGTTCCTGCCCCAGAAGACGTTCGGTCACACGGGGATGGGGAACGTTGTCTATGCGGTCCGGCTCGGGGGTGGTTTCCGCGTCGCTCATACCAGCAGCTCCTGCGCGAGGGGCAGGATATCGGCGGCCACCTCTGCGGGCGGGCGGTTGCCGTCAATCAGGCGGCAGCGCGGGGTTTCATCGGCCAGCGCGCGGAAACCGTCGCGCAGGCGTTCCTGAAAGGACAGGCCGAAATCCTCGAAACGGTCCTCGCCCGATTTGCGCGCAAGCCCGCGTTTCAGGGCCTCGGCCGGATCCATGTCGATGATAAAGGTGCGCTCCGGCTCCAACCCGATCACCAGCTTGTGCAGCGTGTCCACCAGCGGGCGCAGATCCGCGCGCACGGCCCCCTGATAGACCCGCGTGGAATCGGCGAAACGGTCGGAAATTACCACCGCACCACGATCCAGCGCCGGCCGGATGGTGCGTTCCATATGGTCGCGCCGCGCGGCATTGAACAGCAGGATTTCCGTTTCCGGCGACCAGCGCGCCGTATCCCCCGACACCAGCAAGGCGCGGATTTCCTCGGCCCCCGGGGATCCGCCCGGTTCGCGGGTCAGCACCACCTCGCGCCCTTCGGCGCGCAGGACCTCGGCCAGCATACGCGCTTGCGTGGACTTGCCCGAGCCGTCGATCCCCTCGAAGGTCAGGAACACCCCCGTCATGTCAAAGCTCGGCCGTTTTGGCGCGTATCTTCATCAGCAACAAATCCGCCGCCGCCTTGACCCGTTCGATAAATCCCCCCGCCGCAACAGAATCGGCCGCCACCAGCGGATAGGCAAGCGGGTCGCGTCCGGGGATGTCGATCTTCAGAACGCCCAGCTTCTGCCCCCCCTTCACCGGCGCCTTCACCGTATCCATAAAGGTGTATTCGGCGGCAATCTTGTCCAGATCGGACAGGGGCAGCAGCAGGGAAATTTCCTCGGGCAGGATCATTTCGACCGTATCCCGATCCCCCAGCCAGACCTTGACCGTATCAATCGCCTGATTGGCCTTGAACAGCGTTTTCATCGCAAATTCGCGAAAGGCCCAGCGGGTGACCCGCTCTCCTTCCGATGCACGCTCGGCCGAGGATTGCATCCCCCCCAGCATAAAGACAACCCGCCGCCCGTTCTGCACGGCCGAGCCGACCAGACCATACCCGGCCTCTTCGGTGTGGCCGGTTTTCAGGCCGTCCGCCCCGATATCCATCGTCAGCAACGGATCCCGGTTGGTCTGGGTAATCCCTTCCCATGTAAAGGATTCCTGCGCGAAATAATGGTAATACTGCGGAAACTCCTTGATCATCCGGCGCGCCAGAAACACCAGATCCCGCGCGCTCATACGTTGCCCTTCCCCGGGCCAGCCGGTCGCATTGGCAAAATTGGAACCGTTCATCCCCAGCTCGCGCGCCCGCAAATTCATCTGCTTGGCAAACTCGGCCTCGGAACCGGCCAGCCCCTCGGCCAGAACGATGCAGGCGTCATTGCCCGAATCCACGATCACGCCCTGTATCAGATCATCAATGCGCACGCGGCTGCCCTCGCGCACGAACATTTTGGAGCCCCCCTTCTGCGCGGCCTTGGCCGAAACCCGAAAAGTATCATCCAAGGAGATCCGCCCGTCCTCCAGCGCCTCGAACACCAGCGTCAGGGTCATCAGCTTGGACATAGAGGCCGGCGGCAAGGATTTGTCCGCATCCTTGGCAAACAGAACCGTTCCCGTATCATAATCCATCACCAGCGCCTGACGCGCCGTCGTTTCAAAGGCATGGGCCGGCATGGCCAGAAAGCCCAGAATTGCAAGCAATACAGGCAGTATCCGCAGGGGCATCAAACTCTCCTATCCAAGTTTTATCGCGTCTTTATAGCCAAGCTCGTGAACGGTTTCCATCATAAGTTTGAAGGCATCCCCCGCAGCAGCCGGCCCGACAATCACCCGGTAAAGCGTCCTGCTACCCGTGGTTTTCTCGCGTATTTCGACCAGTAGACCGGCCTTTTCCAACTGCTGTTTCACCTTTTGCGCCCGGGATTTGCTTTGCAGCGTTGCGACCTGAATAAACAGGCCATCCGCAGCAGCGGCGGGCTTGTCCCCGGATACCGGCGGCAAGGGGCTGGCCGTAACAGCGGGCACCGTGGTGGCCGCCGGCGGAACCGGCACAGGCGTCGGCTTCGGGGCCGGTTCGGGCGCGGGCTTCGGGGCCGCCTGCGGACGACGCAACGGGACGGGAATATCGGGCGGCGGCGCCAAAGGATCGGCGGGGGCCTCTACGGCCACCTCGACCGTTTTGCGCCGCAAGGCAACGATGTTCAATTCCGTCGGATTCCCCGCCAACACCCCCAGAGCCGAGGCCGCATCCGCCGACAGCTCTATCTTGGGCCCGGGGAAATCGCGCGAACGTTTGTAAAGCGCCCCGATCACCGTCTTGCCATTATCGGGGTTGGTGATGCGCACACGCTCGGGCTGATCGACATCGGGATAGGCCACCCAGACCCCGCCGAATGTCGGCCGGCCATCCCAAAGCGCGGTGTCGGAAATGCTGAACGCCTCGGGGGCAGCTACATCCGTCTCGATCGTCTCGGTCGCCGTGCCTTCGGGCGTTGGCGCCTGAAGTGTCGGCAAATTTATGCCACCCTCGCAAGCGGCCAGAAAAACCAGCCCGAAAACCGGAAAAATCCGGGACATACGCATAAAATTTTGTGATCTAGCCTGTATCATTTTGCACCCCTGCGCCCCCGAATTGCCTACATCAAGAGCCTGCTCGCCTGGAATTTCGCCGCCTTTGGCGGTCATTGCGCACAGTCTAACCAATTCCCGAAGGAAATGAAAGTCCGCGAACACAAAACAGACGCTGGACGCCCGCCAGCCATCCCGCTAAAAGACCCCCGTCGGAGGAGTGGCAGAGTGGTTGAATGCACCGGTCTTGAAAACCGACGTAGGTGAAAGCCTACCGTGGGTTCGAATCCCACCTCCTCCGCCACTACCTACAGTCAACGCATTGTAAACATTAGTACTTATTAAAAAATTGTATTTTCTTCCCCCTAATCACCCCCCCATTTTTTGACCGATTAGCCAAGGCCCTTTGTATAAGACAAGTATATTACAGTGCCTGCCCGAGATCGGGTCACTATCAAATGACGTCAAGATTAATGATCACAGGATTATAATCCTACCGGGGGTCGTCATCGCGGTCGCCTACGTCCGTTTATGGTAGGTGAATGCGCGTATCAGTCAATCGCCCACCCCGCATTGAGCAAGTCCTCAATCCGAGCATAGGCATAACAGTTTGGGGTTTCGCGATCTATGGCTACAAGACACGCGCGCGCCTCCATGTCTATATTCAATAAGGCAAACTTCCCGTTCCAGTTTTTTAATGGAAGCGGCGCCCGCCTGTTGGGTGGAGTCGCCAGTAGTTGGAGAATGAATTCAGTAGAGAGGCGCACCAGTTCATCGGACCATGACGAGCGAATCTGCGGCCTGTCCGGCTTTTGTCGTGTTCCCACAAAACAGGCCGTGTTTTCATCGGTGGTCGCAAGCCAGTCGCAGCCCTCGATACTTGACTCAGCATAACAGGCGTGAACTACCATATCGGCGCTGGTCCCTTGCTGCCGGTCAAGGTTCGAAACCAACCCCCTGTTCGTCCAGTGTTCAACCAGTCTTTTGATATCCGCGCTACTCATTGCGCCCCAGCGCACAAGGTCGTCGTCGGCCCAGAACGGAAGCGGATCTCCGTATTCGGCAAGGTATTGTGGCCAACCGCCCGGTAACAATGCCTCGATGCGGTCGCGGCGAATGATAAGGTTGAAAAATTCAAGAATGACGGCCAAGCGATTCTCCTTTGGCAAGTGACTGCCACTCTATCACTTCCAGACAACAAATGCAGGCCCGTATCCTTGATGACGAAAAGAGCTGGCTGGAAATGTGACCCCTCTTTTCGCGCAATCCGATTTCCCCGCCTTGTTCACGGAAATGGTTTTACGATACCGTTTCGACCTCGAGAAGCTCGGTCAACTTCCGGTGCAGAATTGCTTCGCGTTTATCATAAAATGCCTTGAATTCTGAAAATTCCAAGCTGACACCGTCGGGAAAATAATCTCTATCCACAAGTTGTTGAACATTGTCATCGTACTCTCTATGAACCCAATCGACAAGCGGAGTAGCATTCTTCGATTGATTTTCCGATCCCTCCAGCATCTGCAAATTTGGAACGCGATCACGAAGATCAAGCCATTCGTCCCTATCTTCTTTCGACATCCCGAATTTGTCGAACTCTGAATCTTTGAATAATGCGCGGGGGTGAATGTGATCCTGATGGAAAGATGTCTGGGCGTACTTCAAATTCGGGTAAAGCAGAGCCAAGACCAAAAAGGCGTCTCCTCCCTTTTTGAACTCAAGGAAGTTATTAATATCATCGGGGGCAAGTTTAAGGGATTTTTGAGTATCCGAGAGCGCATTCGACATTGCATCAAACGAGAAAGATTTGTTGGCAAGCTCATACTCCTCGTGTTCGTGCGATGTTTGTTTCTTCTTGCGCAACGCATTTCGGAACGCCTGCAAAACCTGTTCCTGAGAACTGCTGTAGACACGTTTCAGCAAAGCCCGACTTAAATATTTACGGATATTGTCTTTGGACACTTGGTCCAGAGAACCTCCTTTGAAAATATGGTAGGCAATAACAAGTGTTGCATTCTGCGATGATAGTAGGCTGCCACTGTATCCAAATTCGTTCAGAAGATCGACGGTTTTTGAAATCGCAGCGGCAATATTATCCCATTCCGATTTTATTTTACCGACATTTTCAGATTTGAAAGAATTTACCTTGAACCTCGACGGACCATCGGTCAGCATCAAACAGCATCGCATAAGATATTCGTTGCCAAATGAAAAGCCATCTCCCTTGCTATTGATCAGCTTCATCAGTTCTTCTATTTTTTCCCGACCATCCTCCCAAGTTGCAACAATGGTGGAAAACAACAGGTCAGTTTTATTGAGAACAGTGCCGCCACTGTTTACGCGCACAAATATTTTAAGAATATCTTCAAGGTCATTCTTTTCGATAGTGAAATAACTGATTAGTTTCTCTTTGTGCATGCGATCATGCAGCTTTGTGATAGCATATTTTATTTTCCGTTTGTTGTCTTTTATGGCATCCTTTTGTTTATCATCTCTTAAACTATCAACAATTCCTTTATAAATCCAATCCAAGTCTAGCTCTTCGCCCCAACCTAGAACATCGCCAACCTTTAACCAGCACACCGGTTCCTCGACTGCTCGCTCTCCTTCTTCACTGGGCGGCTGTGATTTTCTGGATGTCTCTGTGGCAACTTCGTCGGCAAGAAAGCGGAACTCAAAATTCTGTTCTTCGATGAGTTCAGTTTTCTTTCCCTCACTTGCTTTGTAAGGAAGTGACAGTAGGTTAAGGTGCAGGCTGGTTTTCACATAGGCATCGATATTGCTTGATCTCGCGAATTTCTTTTTCTCGGTATGCGTCCCCATCAAGCCGACGTACATGGAACTCAGCCTTTGCTGACCATCGAGAATACCAATTATTCTATCACCATCGCCACCGACGAACTTTCCGGTTTTTAGTCGATTGTAGGGCTCATTCTGCTTATAGTCTTTCAAGAACTCATAAAATACGTAGTCAGAAGCCTTGTCATTGTGCAGTTTCCAAAAAAGAAAAGTGCCAATTGGATAGTTTCGCATGATTGAGTCAAACAGCAACTCGATCTGCGTCTTATCCCAGACAAATTTGCGCTGCAGGGCTGGAAGAAACATTTCGTTACCATCAATTTTTTTAATGGCTTCCTTTATGGACATATTTTCGTAGGTCATTTCAGTTTGAATCCCTCAGGTGAAAAGTTTGGTGAATATTGCTGCCGTCTCGAACCAATTTGCGATTGTGTCACAATGCACCCCGCGTTGGTGCCTTAAAAAATTAGACAAAAATTGCTGAAAAACAATGTTTTGTTTCACGCCGTTTTTCTGCAGTTCCGAACTAGAGTTTACAGCAAATTGAGATTTCCCGCAATGTGCACGAAAGGCATTCTGGCCCTCGGGAGCTTAACCAAATCGCCAACGACCCTTGCTGTATAATTGCAACTCAACGGTTCATGTGGGCATCCATAGATTTCTGCGGTGTGTATTGGCTGGCAATCGCGTGATCGGACGGAATTGCTGATCTGAAAATGCGAATGCGTTTGCCTCAACGTATTTGCAACTGAATGGATAATTCGTGCCTACCAACCAAAAATTATATCTCCCCCCTCCTGACAAAACTGACAAAACCGACAAAACCCCTGTTGCGGGCCAATCCGGACCGGTTTTGTCAGTTCTGTCAGAGGCCTCCGCAGCCATTATTCCCCGGTACCCAAGATCGCCGGGTTCACGGTAAATACCCGGGCAGGCCGCCCACCCGATAGCTTGGGGGAACCTTCAACCGCCCGAATTACCTCCCCTTCCTCCAGCACCGCGAGGGCCGGGTTCAGCTCCTTTGCCGTGGCGAGTCCGGTGCGATCCAGCCGCAAGACCTCACGCGATGTAAAGCGCATCCAGTAGTGCTCCCGGATAATGGCAATCAACCGCCGTGCGGCCCGTTCCGGTTTCGAGAGGGACGCATCGGTATAAGCCCGCCGCGCCATGGGCAGGGCGTAGGTTTCTACAAAACGCGCTGCCCGGCTGAAGTGCCCGGTTGTGATGTCGTGCGGCTCGGTGTTGTCCCCTGCCGCCCAGTCGAGATAGGCCAACACCAGAGACAGGCGAACAGCCAGCCCCGGCAGTTTGCCGATAAAAGATAACAAAAGCCCCTCCGCCCCGGCTTCCCAACTCCGTACCCGCTTGCGGAATTCATCGAGTGTGTCTTTGGCCTCTTCGCTAAACGGAACGAGCCAAGGGCGGGCCGCTTCTGTTTCTTCCGGGATCATTTCAAGCGACAGTAGTTTGAGCAATGCGCGCTCAAAGAACCCGTTTTCAGCAAAGGCGCGCGGCCTCTTGATCGGGACCGGGTGCGGCCAGATCGGCACAAAGCGCGCCAGCAACCCGTCATCATCGGATTTGAGCAACAGGCTTTTGAGACGATCAGGCTGAATACCCCCGACAACGCCAATCGAAAGTCGGTCTATGTGTACGGGATCGCGCCCCATTCTCTCCACGGTGTACCCGCGCCCGCCATATGCCTCCAACCAGAAGGGGCGATCAGAGCCGCCGCTGGAATACCGCGTCATTCCGTGAAGCCACCCGGCCAGCTCGTCACGTGCCAACAGCGTGCCGCGCGGTTGCTTCGCAACGATCACCGCCAACCGTTCAACCGTGCCGTCTGCGATAGAGAGCCGGGGTAAAAACGGCTCTGGCCCGGGGTTTGCTGCCTCGGGCCGGACAGGCGCTCCCTCGCCCCGCTTCAGGGCTGCTTTGATCTCCTCTTTCCATGCGCTTTCAGCTATCTTGGCAACTTCCATTTGTTCCCGCCAAGTCGCAAGGGCTGCCTCCGCTTCCTGCCGTTGTGCGCGCTCGGCCTGTTTGAGCGGGCTCAGCACTGCATCAAGCCCCGGGGATTTGTTGCTGGAGGGGGAACCAATAGCCATGGTCCAGAGAATGGGCGGCTCCGCCCAGCCCTGCCAAGGCGAGGACCAACGGCTATTTCCAATTGCAGCTCCTGCCATCGCAAGCAGCCCCGCAACCACATAATCGGGCGGGGATGATTTCGCCTCGGCGGCTTGCCTGATCCATTCCGCCCATTTGCCCCCGAACACCTCGATCAGCGGCAAGACCGGAGGCGAAGGGATTTCTTCACGCAAGAAACGCGGCGCAGGATCAGGCCATTGCGGCACAAAAGGATGTTCTTCTGGAAACGACATCACGCGGCCACCGCCTTTCCCGTCAGAACATCATTCCAGTCATATCCCCGAGGGGGTGCCAGTACCGAAACCTTCCAACCCAAGGCATAGGCACGTTCTGCCAAGATGTTGGCCGCCGCCATTCCGACCTCGTCCCCGTCCGGCGCAACAACAAGGCACCCGGGTTTGTTTGGGAGATTGAGCCCCTTCATGCCACCCGCGCTGAGGGCCGCCCAAACCGAATGTGGCCCATCGAGAATTCCGGACAATAGCGAAAGACCCGTCTCTATACCTTCGGCAACAACCAACCGCCCCCGGCGGTTAGAAAGCCGAACTGCGCCCCCCATTGCCGGGCCAAGCATTGCCTTGGTCGGGGTAGCGTCGGCCTTCCCCGAGCCATCGGGCTTTATATACGTACGGTGAACCGCAAACCCGCTGCTTCCCCGTATATAGCCTATAAGGGCTGGCAGCCGTTTTGCGCCCGGATGCCAACAGTTCCCTATATAGCGTATACTATATGGCAGCGCGCAGGTTATACCTCTCGCCCGTATATATGTTTCCCCTATAGTATCTATAGGGGAGCGGGCGCTTTCCCAAAGAGCGCGCGCCTGTTGTTCGCGCCTAAACGTGTATGCGCGCTCAGCCATTCTTTGTGCCACTTCCCCGATGGGCTCGGGGCGACGGAATGCAGACCCCCCAATCAGCAATCCACGAGAGCGCAGCGCCGCCATAATATCCCCGAAGGTGCAACCCGCATGACACTTGAGCAAAAGCTTTCCGTTTTCGCCCATGCCAATGCTGAGGCTCGGGTGCTTGTCATTATGCGCCGGACAACAGGCCACGCCGGAATTGCCCGCCCATTGCCCTTTGAGGGCAAGGACCAGATCACGTGCTTCGGTCATTTTTGATCCTCCCGCCTAAAATGGAAGGGAAGATCACGGATTATTTGCGCCCCAGAGCCGCTGTGAGCCCGGTGGAGTCGCATGAGGGCTATTTTGTTGGTGCAGTACCCTAAAGTGATCCAAGCGGCTCCCCCCGCCGTAATTGTGCGCCTGCGTCGCTGATAAAGCCATTGCAGCCCGTCACGGCACACTGCAACCCGGTAGCGGCCCAGCCGGAACAACTCGCCCTTGTAGGTTTCCGAGGTTTCGCGGGGATCGTTTCCGTGTGGGCCGTGCGTGTCAGCCAGACCGAGATTGCCCCCGGCAAGTGTGGACGCGTGCGCGCCCACTGCATTCGCAATATCTCCGGCTTGCTGTTCATGGAGTTTGACTATCACTTCAAACCCCCTCGATGGATCGGGTTTGAATCCATTCCTGAATATCCAGCTCGTGCCACCCAACGGCGCGCTTGCCCAGTTTTACAGGCTTCGGGAAAGTGCCTTCGGCCATCATGGCGTAAAGGGTTGAGCGGGAAAGCCCGGTTAGTTTTTCGACGTCATGGCGTCTGTAAATTCGATTATTCATGTCGAACTGCTTTCTGTTTGCCCGGCCAATCATTTGACGCGGAGCGGTATGAGCAGTATCGAGAAAGCAGGGTTAGCTCTTAATCCTGAATTCCCGTCGGTTCCGGTGTTGCTGCACTGGAACCGACACGAGACACCAACTGCCGATAAGCACCTCGTAGGTCCATTATCGTCACGCCTCGTGCCTCAATCAAACAGGTCCAAACATCAATAATTACCCAGCAATATCAGAGCCCTACAATGCAAATTGGGGGACTTATACCGTATATTGCCAAATTCATGTTTTTTGAACTTTTTCACTTTGCCGTAAATCGACTCTTTAAAGTCTATATGCGACACTTTTTTTATTCATCGCGAACAAACTTCACCCACGAATCAAGCATCTCTCTACGCCGCTCAAGCAGGTCTGTGCGCCGGTAAGCCCGCTCCACCTCGCTTCCGACCGAGTGCGCCAGAGAAAGCTCTGCAAGCACATGGTCATAGCCTTGCTCGGCCGCCCAATCCCGGAAGGTGGAGCGCAGACCATGCGGCACAGCCGGACGCCCGGAACGCGCATCCAAAAACCCCTCCCGTCCCGCTTTTTCTTCAGCGGCTTGTATACGGCGCATCACGGCAGAGATTGTCATGTCGGAAAGCATCCCGCCTTGAGGGGCATAGAACACATAGGGCGAAGAGTTCAGCCGCACCAAGCCTTGCAGCAACGTCACCGCCTCAGCTGGAAGGGGCACACGATGCTCTCGCCCGGCCTTCATCCGCTCCGCCGGAATAGTCCAAAGCGCGGAACCCAGATCAACCTCCGCCCACGTCATGCCCCGCACCTCGCCCGAGCGGGCGGCTGTCAGGCAAGCGAACTGCAACGCTTTGGCGGCCATTCCCTCGCGCCCCCTCAGACAGTTCCACCAATCGGGAACATCTTTAAGTGCAAGAGCCGCATGATGGCCGGATTTCGCAATCTTGCTCGGCTTGGGGAGAAGCTCCGACAGGTTGCCTTTCCAGCGGGCGGGATTGTCGCCTTTTCTCAACTCGCTAACGGTCGCCCAGTTCAACACGGATTCAATGCGCCCGCGCAGACGGCTGGCGGTTTCGGTCTTTTCCAGCCAAATAGGTTGCAGCACCTTCAAAATGTCCTGCGTTTCGATGTTTTGCACGTACATCC
>JALWOO010000753.1 GCA_027083485.1 Amylibacter sp.
GCCAAGCCCGCCGAACTGGCCACGGGTTTGCACCTGCATGGCCTCGAAATCTTCGGGAGGCATATAGCTGGAATGGGGGTCAAGCGATTTCACCATGCCGGAAATCGCGGCGCGGATCAGTTTTTGCTCGTCTACCGGCTCCACATAGGTGGCGCGGATGCGTTCAAAAATATCGCCGAACAGGTCGAGCTGCTCATAGGTGGATTTGGTGCGTTCGGCCTCTTGGGCGATAAGCGGCCCTGTCAGCTGTGCCGTCATCAACAATCCGGCCAATGTGCCGCCAACGGCAGCAATCACGAGTTTTTTCATCTGCTTTAGTTCCTAACTGTCATTGAGGACAAACCATGCTTCCGGGTCAATCGGTTTGCCCTTCTCCCTGAGCTCCATATAGAGCGTTTCCTGAGCGATTGTGCCACCGCCTTTTGTGGCCTCAATCAAAAATTCCTGTGTGCCTTGCTGTTTTCCACCAAGCAAACCGACGGCTTCTCCTTCGCTGACCACCTGACCGAGTTCAACATAGACCTGATCCAGTCCGGCGAAAATCACCAAATAGCCGGGATCGGGTTCCAGAATGATCACATTCCCGTAATCCAGAAACGGTCCCGCATAGCGTACAGTAGCAGAGGCCGGTGTGGCAACAAGCGACAGGGGGCGTGCGCTGATCAGCACACCGGGGCGTTCAAGACCGGCGGCGTCGGCCTCGCGGAAATGGCGCAGGATGGTGCCAGATACGGGCAGCGGCAACATGCCTTTGCGCTGGTAAAACGGTTTTTGTTTCGCGCCCTTGGTTTCCTTTGGCAAGGCCCGAATGGTGGAGGCAAAGGCATTCAGCGAGGTGGCGCTATCGGCCAGTATCTGGGTGCGGACGGGATCATCGGCGAGCCGTTTTGGCAGATCGGTGCGGGCTGTGATGGCCTTTTCCAATGCCACACGGGCCTCTTGCACGCCGGCCAGCCCAAGGCGCAGATCGGTTTCGGCCTTGGCCTGCACGCGCTTGAGTGCGTCCAGCTCTTCAAGTTGGGTGCGCAGTTCTTCGGCCTGACGTTGCAGCGAGGGGGTGATTTCGGACATCATCATACCGGAACGCGCCGTGCCCACGGGGCCGGTGGGGTGGATCAACAGCATCGGCGTTGACGCCCGTTCCAGCGTTTGCAAAATCCCCAGCAGGCGGGAGAGCTGGTCGCGGCGCTGTTCAAACTCCAGATGCAGCACCCTTTCGCGCAGGGTTGCCGCGCGAATGCCTTCGCGCATGGCGGTCAGGCCGGATTCATAGGCGCGGATGGTCTGGGTCAGGGCCGCCACGCGATCCTTGGCGCTGTCGGCCTGTTTCAGGGTTTTCGCCGCATCCTGAAGCGCGGCAGAAGCGATTTGCGCTTCAAGCACAGCATCCCCCTGCGCCAACGCAAATGCGGGCGTTAGCATCGCCGCCGCGATCCAACCTATCAGGGGTTTGCTTGCTCTCATGCCTCAATCAGACTTGTGCCCGTCATTTCCGGTGGCAATTCCAGCCCCATCAGCCCCAGCAACGTCGGGGCCAAATCGGCCAGACGGCCACCCTGGCGCAGTTTCGCGCCTTTTGGTCCGTTAATCAAGGCCACGGGCACCGGATTGGTGGTATGGGCGGTGTGTGGCCCGCCGGTGACCGGATCAATCAGGGTTTCGCAATTGCCGTGGTCCGCGGTGACGATCATGGCACCGCCCACTTTGGTCAGGGCGTCGATCACCTGACCTAGGCCCTTGTCCACGGTCGCCACCGCCGTTTTCGCCGCCTCGATGTCGCCGGTATGGCCGACCATATCGGGGTTGGCGTAATTGACGATGATCAGATCATACTGCCGGCTGTTGATGGCGGAAACCAGATGCTCCGTGACCTCCGGTGCGGACATTTCCGGTTGCATGTCATAGGTGGCGACTTTGGGGCTCGGGGCCAGATAGCGGTCTTCGTCTTTGCTCGGGGTTTCAATGCCGCCGTTGAAAAAGAAGGTCACATGCGGATATTTTTCGGTTTCGGCAATGCGGAACTGTTTGCCGCCGTGTTTGGCCACCCAGTCGCCCAGCGGATTGATGATGTCCTGATCGGGAAACACATTGTCCATATAGCTATCGTGGCGGGTGGAATACTGGGCAAAGCCGCTGACGATGGCGAATGTCGGGCGTTTGCCGGTGTCAAAGCTGTCAAACTCGGGATCCGCCAGCGCGGCAAGGATTTCGCGCGCGCGGTCGGCGCGGAAATTCAGGCACAGGATGCCGTCGCCGTCCTGCATACCGGCATAATCGCCGATCACTGTCGGGCGGATGAATTCATCGGTGAGGTTTTCGGCGTAAGCCGCTTCAATCGCCTGTTGCGCTGTGTCGGCGGTGTCGCCCTTGGCATTGACCATGGCCTGATAGCCAAGCGCCACCCGTTCCCAGCGGTTATCCCGATCCATCGGGTAATATCGTCCGGCCACAGTGGCTATCCGTGCGGTTTCGGGCAGGGCACCGTTCAGGCGGTCCAGATAGGTGAGCGCCGATTTCGGGGCCACATCGCGCCCGTCGGTAAAGGCGTGAATCGCCACGGGAATACCGTTATCGGCCAAAACCTGCGCGGTGGCGATCATGTGATCCACATGGCTGTGAACCCCGCCGTCTGACAGCACCCCCAGCAAATGCGCGGTGCCGCCGCTTGATTTCATCGCGGCCACAAAGCGTTTGATTCCCGGCTGATCGGCAAAGTCGCCGCGCTCGATCGCCCCGTCAATGCGGCGCAAATCCATTTCCACCACACGCCCTGCGCCGATGTTCATGTGGCCGACCTCCGAATTGCCCATCTGCCCGACCGGCAGGCCCACATCGGGACCATAGGTAATCAGCGTCGCATGCGGACAATCGCGCATGATGCGGTCAAAATTCGGGGTATCCCCCAGCGCCACCGCGTTGCCTTTGGTTTCGGGGCTAAGGCCCCAACCGTCCAGAATGCACAAAACAACAGGTTTGGGAGTAGTCATCGCGGAGCCTCGTTTGCCGGTGGTGTGGTTACCATGGGACATAAGGCCTCTGCGCGGCAATCGCAATGGGGGGGAGGAAGAGAGAGGGATGGGACGGAAGGGAAAGAAGGGAAGGAAGGGAAGGAAGGGAAGGGGCGCTGCCCCTCTTGGCCTTTGGCCAATTCACCCCGGGATATTTTGAGAAAA
>JALWOO010000754.1 GCA_027083485.1 Amylibacter sp.
GGTTGATCGCTGGATGCTGGATTCCACCCACAACGGCTTATTGCGCGACCGACTCATCATTGGCGGCAGCGATGACCCTTTGCTGTATCGCATCATTCTGCAATATGCGCAAGAACTCGGCAGCAAGGCGTTGATCAGCTATAGCGCCTGTGGCGCGCGCAGCGGGCTCGAATTACTCAACGCCAATCGCATCGATGCCTGTTGCATTCACTGGGGCCCTCAACAGGAAAGCCGCCAGCGTCACCCGTCGCTGATCCGACAATATAGCAAACATCAAGACTGGATTATCATCCGTGCATTCGAGCGAGAGCAAGGGTTGATTTTTGATGCCAACAAGACCCATGCGGAACCCCGTCCATCAGCGCTATTCCACACCAGCTTGCGCTGGTCGCTGAGACAACAGGGATCCGGCAGTCAGCGTTTCTTACTGGAAGCCCTGAGCCGTCAAGGCCTCAATGAAGACGACCTGCAAACGACAACGCGCGCGTTATCCGAAACCGAAGCCGCCACCGCCATCACCCTGGGCAAGGCCGATGTTTCGACAGCAACCCGCGCCACCGCCAATGAATTCAAATTGAATTTCATCAGCCTGGGCTGGCAATCTTTCGACCTGGTCATGCCGAGAAACATCTGGTTCCGGCACCTTTTTCAAAACCTGCTGCAACACCTGACCTCAGACGCAGGGCAAGACCTTGCCGACAGCCTCGGCGGCTATCAACTGGATCACAGCGGCGAGCTGATCTGGGGGGAGGATTGATACGGTAGCTGGCGTACCGAGATTGTTTTATTGGATCAGAATAACTTCAATGCTAAAAACCAGTCTCGGAGTTTTACTGATTGCTGTCCATTATTTGAATAATCCGATGTAAGCCCGTTTCTGAGTGGCCGCTTTGAGGCGTTAGCTGCCATTCAGCACTTCAATTACTCCAAAAAATAAAGGTAACTAATCACTCTTCTAACCTTTTGCATCCTTAGGCAACAGCTTTGGAGCTGACATTTGAATCACGAGTGTTTCAGCAAAAATGACCATTTTAATAAATTCAATGTTTGTGTAAAAAATGAGTTCGTTACTCCAATTGTAAGATTCGTTTTGTGTCATACCGCATGCTATAGACCGGTAAAATATTAATATCTCTATCCCTACTCCATATTACGTCAGCCATAAACGCGCCTCATTGCCGCCGCCAGCGCGCGGGCGCATCGAGATTCGCCAGCCGTTGGCCTGCGCCAGTTGCTGCACGATGGCAAGCCCCAGGCCGCTGCCGCCCGTGCTCAGATTGCGCGATTGCTCCAGCCGGTAAAACGGCCGGAAAACGCTGTGCAGCTGATCATCAGGAATGCCGGGGCCGCGGTCCAGCACCGATATCAGCGGCTCGCCCTGTTGTAATCCCAGGCGCAGAATTATCGGCTGCTCGCCGCCATAGCGCAGCGCATTCGTGATCAGGTTTTGCAGAATTCTCAGCAAACTTTGCCGGGGAAGCGCGCGCGTCATAGCGCCGTCGATGTCGGCCGTTGTTTCAAAGCGGATGCGCCCCGGATACTGCGCATCAAGCTGGGAAGTCAGGGTGTCGAGAAATGCCGCCAGCTCGATGTCGACTGGCGTTTCCTGCTGGCTGACGCCTCGCGCCAGTTGCATGGATTGCGCCAGCAATTGCTCCATCTGCTCGATATTTTGCTCCAGCTGGACGCGAAAATCGTCGTCAATGCCGCCCTGCTGAATTTCCAGCGCCAGCCGCAAGCGCGTCAGCGGCGTTCGCAGATCGTGTGAAATGCCGGCCAGCAGGGTGGTGCGGTTTTCCAGCAGTTCAGAAACCTGCTCGGCCATGCGATTGAAATTTTTCGCCAGATGGCGGATTTCATCCGGCCCAGTGGTTTCATCGATGAGCTGTGTTTCACCGCGCCCGATGGCGTCGGTTGCGCTCGACAGTTGTTCCAGCGGCCGCGTCAGCCGCCGCGCCAGAATCAGCGCAGTGCCCAGCGCCAGCACCAGCACGGCGAGGCCCATCGCAATCAACGCCACCGGTGGCCGCGCGCCGATGCGCTGCACCGAAATGCCAAAGCGAATATATTCCTGGTTGAAGGGAATATTGATCCACACCCAGTCGGGCTGATTTTTATCCACGCCAATGCTGATATCGAAGCCATTGCCGAGCCGCTTTTGCAGTGAATTTTTGAGCAACTGCAGATAGATGTAGATCGGCAGGCTGTCGCTGATCTCGGCCGGGCGAGCGCTTTCGACCAACCGGATGCCATGCGCCGACTGTAATTCGCGGACGAAATCATCGCGCGTCTGCGGCGGTAATTCGACCCAGGTTTTGGCCGCCAGCACAAGCAGCGCCGACAGGTCTTCGGCCGAGCGTTTGCCCACCGGCACCATCACGAAATAAGCGGCGCTGGCGATAAAAATGATGGACAGCAGCAACAGCGACAGGGTCAGCGTGGATACGGTGCGAAAGAATAGCGTGTTGGGCGTGCGCATCGCTCAGGTCGCCGGGCCGTCATCCGGCGTGAAACGATATCCCTGGCCCCACACGGTGCGGATGAAACGCGGCTTGGCGCCGCTGTCATTGAGCTTGCGGCGCAAGCGCGTGACGCGCACATCGATGCTGCGATCGAACGGGTCGGCGTCGCCGCCGCTGAGCAAATCCATCAATTGATCGCGGTTAAGCACGCGCCGCGGATGGGTGGCGAAGATGATCAGCAGCTGCATTTCGCCACTGGTCAAGTCCACTTCGTCATCGCCCCGACGCAGAATGCGATTGTCGATGTTGAGGGTGAAATCGCCAAACTTCACCAATTTGTCTGCGCCGGGTTTGTCTGATTCTACGCCGGTTTCATTGTCGTCGGCATGATCCTGCGCACAGCTGCGGCGCAGCACCGCACGAATGCGCGCCAGCAATTCGCGCGGGTTGAACGGCTTGGCCAGATAATCGTCTGCGCCCACTTCCAGCCCGATGATCTTGTCCATTTCCTCGCCGCGCGCCGACAGCATGATAATCGGCGTCTGGCCGAGATGTCGAATGCGCCGCGCCAGCGACAACCCGTCTTCTCCGGGCAACATCAAATCGAGCACAATCAGCTCGGGTTGGTTTGCCGCCAGCCATGCATCCATGCTTTTGCCATCGCCCACCGCTGTGGCCGCATAGCCCTGCTCGGACAGGTAG
>JALWOO010000755.1 GCA_027083485.1 Amylibacter sp.
CCTCGTAACCGCCGCCCACATCGGCGGGGCTCGAGAACTTGATATCCTCGCCGGGTAGCAGCACCTGCAGGGTGCCGGGTTCCAGACTGGCGATGCCAATCCCCTCACCGGTATCTTCCACTTCCCCCATCAACGCCTCTTCCGGCGCGTTCTTGGTAATGAAACCCGCGAACATCGCGGCGGTTTTCTTGCGGTCGAGCTCGGCATCATCGTATTGATCGAGCAGAAACAGTCGCACCATGGCCGGAGCCACATGTGGCAGGCCGCGTATTTGCTCCGCATCAATGGGGCGGTAGATGTGCAGCACGTCCTCGGCGGGAACCCGCGTTGTGTCCGGAATGACGGTGCCCATGAACGGGCCGCCTCTGTCCGTGCTGTCACCGGGATGGCGGCGGCGGAAATGATAGGCGACGCGCCGCCCGATCAGATCGAATTCGATACCGCAGCGGATACGGTTGCCACCCGGCGCGGTTTCGGTTTTCTCGAACGGCAGCATTTCCGATTGCAGAAGCTGCAATTGCATCGGCACCAGCAACCCGTCCTCGGTGCGGCGGGGCCGGATGCGCACAAAGCATTCGCCAGCCACGAACATCTCGCGGGGAATCATCGCCTGCAGCCCATAGAAATCGGTCAGCCCGTCGGCGTCCGCCTGATCGGTCCAAGCCAGCCAGAGCTGCTGAACCTTGTCCCGTAGCTCCCCGTCCTCGATCAAAGACGAGGGCTTGATCCCGTCACCGACCAGATTGGCGGCATAAGCCTCGCAGGCATTTGCGGCATAGCCATTGGTGACGACCAACTCGCGAGAACGCGCCAGCAAACGCGGCCCGCCCGAGGCCACCAGCGAGTTGATGTTTTCCAAGGCGGCTGCCAGCCCCGCAGGCGGCGACGCGACATCGCCCCTTCGAGACGGGCGCGCACACCACTGGGGCCGTCGGTAGGTTGGCGGCGAAGCATGTCAAACAGGCCCATTACAATCCTTTGGTCGTGGTCACGCGCACCTGCCGGATCACCCTGCGACCCTCGAGCGCGGCAATCTCGCGGTCCAGCACATCGATGGCGCGGTCGATTTCCGCGAGGCTGCGATATTCCACCGTCTTGCCGTCATAGCTGACCCGGGCCACGCCACTGGCGCGCGAGGCCGCCAATGCCTCGCGGCGGGTTTGCAATTCTGCCAGTGTGGCCATGTTATTCCTTAATGTTAGTCATTGACATATAGGCCACTGACGCCTATCTAGTGTCATGACCATTGTAACCGTTGTCGAGATGCCAGAATTCCAGCGCCGCGCCCGCGCAATCATGAGTGATAGCGAGCGCATGGAGCTGATCGATTTTGTAGCCCGCAACCCCCTCTCGGCAGATTGCTTTGCAATCGCCTGCCGGGCAATGAATGAGCGGCGTGTCCATCGGCGGTGGTGTGCGCAAGTTTCGTTTTGCGCGGGCGGGCAGCGGTAAAAGCGGCGGCTACCGGGTGATCCATGTCTTCAGCCCCGAGGACGGCACGCCGGTCATATTGATCACGGTCTTCGCCAAGAACGAGAAGGCCAACCTGAGCAAGGCTGAAACCGAGGCCGTAAAGACCCTCGGCAAGGCCCTGACAGAAACCTACAGGAGCAAGCAATGAGCGACGCATTCAACAGCATCGAACGAGGCCTGAAAGAGGCTCTTGCCCACGCTAGGGGCAAAGGCCCGGCAGAGATCCACGAGATCGACATTCCGGAACCCGATGTTCAGGTCATCCGCGCCAGCACCGGCCTTTCACAGGCCGAGTTCGCGCGCAGTATCGGCGTAAAAAAGGGGACCCTCCTCAATTGGGAATACCGGCGCCGCCGCCCTGACGGACCGGCCCGCGTCCTGCTGGCCATGATCGCCAAGGACCCGGAAATAGTGCAACGCACCCTGAACGACTGACCCTCTACCTCATGTAATTCGAGCGCACGGAACGGCGCTGGTTTGCGGGGCGGGTGTGTCGCGCGGCCTTCTCGCCTCCGGAACCGACTTCTGCATTCGGTGCCGCCATCTGCCGTTCCAGTTCATCCCATTGTTTTTTTGACCAACGGTCCGCCCCGAGGATCCACGCCGCAGCACGGGCATAGACCCGGCAATCAAGCGCCTCGTTGCGTTCGCGCAGCTTCTGCCACTCGAGCCGGGCAAACCCGCGCTTGTTGCGCACCGTCACCAGTTGCTCGGCGACCAGTTGTTTCAGCCATTCGCTGTCGATCCAGCCCGGCAGGTGCAGGGTTCCGGGTGGATAATCCGTTCCTGCAGCAAGTTCCTCCGGCGTTGGCCGTTCCAGCCGCAAGAACCGATAGGTCTCGGATTTGAAGGTCGAGACCGCCACCGTCCACAGCCGCGCCCCACGGCGCAGGCGTTTGCCCGCAATGGTCGCGTCCACAAAAGTTGGCCCCGAGACCGGACTGGCGCGATTGAAGCCTTCCACGCCCTTGACTGGCGCAACCTGCCCAAAACCAACCTTGCGGGCCCAGCCGTAAACGGCGGGGGTTTCGTAGCCGGTGTCGATTGCCAGCCGCGCGATGGTCATCTGGCAGCCATTGGCATGTTGCCATGTTCGGCCGAGCAATTCCGTCAGCCCGTTCCAGCAGGCTTCAGATCCCGGACCACCCTCGATAACGATGTGATCGATCAGCCAGCTTTCCAGCCCGCGACCCCAGGCCCAGACATCGACCTCGATCCGGTCCTTTTGCACATCCGCACCTGCCGTCAGGAACAGGGCGTTTGCGGGCACCGTGCTTGCAACCCAGTCTTCCTTTCGGTCCAGCAGCCGTTGCCAGTCCGGCGCTTCACCAGATTCCACCCAGGTTTCGCCAAGCGAGGTATTGATGAAGGTCTTCATCGTATCATCACCACCGGCACGGGCCGACAGAAACGCTTTTGCCATTGCCTCGAGCCGCACCCAGGGCGAATAGATCTCGTTGAGATGAAAACCGGCAATTCCGGCGAACGGCTTGTTTGCCCGCCAACGACCTTTCCCGACTGCCGCCCAGCGGGTTTCGTCATTCCAGGCAGCATTGCAATGGATGCAGTGATATTTTGCGGTTTCCGGCCTGTGCATCCTGCCCGCCGTCTTGTCCCATTTGACCTGCCCCCAGACCAGCACCTGTTCCGCTCCGCATTCGGGACACGGTGCATGGT
>JALWOO010000756.1:0-795 GCA_027083485.1 Amylibacter sp.
CTAATAATTCGTCACCTGATCTTGATAAGAGGCCGCGCAAGTTTCCCTGCACGGCCTCTTATCAAGATCAGGTGACGAATTATTAGCGCTTGGGCAGCGGCATCCAGTCTGGAACCGATACATCTGCATGGGCAAACTGTGGCAGTTTGGCGGACAGATCGGCCATGTTCTTGATGTCGCTGTCCAGCAGCATTTTCTGGGTGATCAGGGTTGGCGGCACAATCACGTTGTGTCCAACCTTTTCACCGGCCAGCAGCATCGCCAGCGTGCGCACGGAAACCTCGCCCACAACAGCAGGGTTGGTGGCGGCGGTAGCGGCCCAGGCACTGCCCGGCTCGCGCATGGCGGCGATATCGGCGGTGGACACATCGGCGGAATAGATGTCGATCTGGTCGCTCAGGCCGGCTTCGTCCACAGCGATTTTCACGCCTTTGGCGAATTCGTCATAAGGGGCAAACATCACGGTAATGTCCGGATTGGCCTGCAACACGGAACGCGCCTGATTGGCAACGGAATTGGCAATCGGGTTGTCCAGCGTGCCGAAAACGGCGACTTCCTTGATGCCCGGATTGGCGGCTTTGACCTTGACCCATGTTTCATCGCGGCGATCCAGCGGCGCGATGCCCGGCACGTAAACATAACCGGCCTTGAACGAGGTGCCGTTGTCCTTGATCGCCTGCTCCAGCGCCAGACGGGCCAGATCGCGGTCGGATTGCTCGACCTGCGGGATCGCCGGATTTTCCACGTTCACGTCAAAGGCCACGACCTTGATGCCTGCGTCAATGGCGCGCTGGG
>JALWOO010000756.1:805-3141 GCA_027083485.1 Amylibacter sp.
GTCTTGCATGGATTCGGTCAGGCCGTGCTGGATGATGATCCCGTCCACACCAAGCGCGATGGCCTGATCGACCATATCGGCCTGAAGGGCGGCGTCCTGACGGCTGTCAAATACCCGCAGATCAACACCGAGTGCGGCGGATTGGGATTCTACGCCGGACAGGTATGCCTGAAAAAAATCACCTGTGGACAGGTAACGCACCAGCGCGATTTTTACGTCACCGGCATTGTCAAACGGGGCCGGCATTTCACCGGCAAAAGAGGCGATGCCGGAGGTCAGGGCCATGGCGCTCGTGGCCAGCCCGAGGAATATGCGTCGTGAAAGTTTCATGTTTTGGTTCTCCCTAGTGGTTTTTATTGTGTGGCCCTAATGGCCGCCCCCGCGCCGTGACAGCGCGAAGGTAAAGACGAGAGCAACGACAAGCACGGCTCCCTTTACGAAATCCTGTGTGTAATAGGGCGCGTTCATCATGGTCAGCCCTTGCAGCAGAATGCCGATGAACAAGGCCCCGACGATGGTGCCGAAAGCATTGGGTTTGGCCGCGCCCAGCACCGCAAATCCGATCAGGGCTGCGGCGACGGAATCCAGCAGCAGGTTGTTGCCCGAGGCAATATCCCCGCGCCCCAGACGTGCCGCCATCAGAATGCCGCCAATCGAGGCCAGCACGCCGGAAATCACATAGGCCAGTACCTTGTAGCGGTTGACGTTTGTACCGGCCAATTCGGCGGCGCGTTCATTGGAGCCGATGGCATACATCAGGCGGCCATGGCGGGTTTTCTCCATGAACACCCAGACCAGAAAGGCAATCACCAGCAGCACCACCACCGAAACCGGGATCAGCCGGTCAATGAAAAAATCGAACCGGTGGCGACCAAGGGCAAGGAATTCGGCCGGAAACACGCCTTCGGTGACGCGGCCATCGGGCAGGGTCATGCCGGTGGAAATGGAGCGCCCTTGTGTTGGAATACGTTGCAGCCCCACCAGCAGGAACATCATGCCAAGGGTGGCCAGCAGGTCCGGCACTTTCATTTTTACGATCAGAAAGCCGTTGATCAGGCCAACAACCGCGCCCATCACCAGACAGGCGATTACAGCGGTAAAGGCGCTCATTTCCCAGACCACCAGCACATAGGAGGACAGCATCAGGGCGGTTGTGGCCACAGAGCCGATCGACAGATCAAACCCGTCCACCACCAGTGTTGCGGTCACACCCAGCGCCAGAATGCCGGTGATCGACACGGATTGAAAGATGAACACCGCGCTATAGGGGCTGGCGAAACCATCGGAGGCAAGGCTGAAAAACAGCACAAGGCCGACCAGCAGCACCAGAAAGCCGTATTTGATTGCCAGATCAAGCGCGCCGAGTTTGGGGCGTTTGTGTGTATCAGTTTGCATGGGTTTGATTGCCTGTTTCTGCGTCGGTTGGGTTTTGTCCGGCGACCTGCGCCAGCACGCGGCCCAGATCAATATTCTGGTTACGGTGGTCGCCGACAATCGTGTGGTCATACATCACAATGATCCGGTCGGCGATTTCAATGGCTTCGTCCATTTCGGCGGCCATGACCACGGTGGCGCGGCCTTTGGCGGTTTCGCGGATTTTTTCGCCAATATCGCGGCGCGCCTGAATGTCGACGCCCTGAAACGGTTCATCCAGCACCAGAACGTTGCTGGGTTCCGCCAGCCAGCGGGCCACCATGACCTTTTGCTGGTTGCCACCGGAAAGGGAGCCGATATCGTCATGGGTGGACTGGCAGACAATGCCGAGGGTCTCGATGCTGGCCTGTGCGGTGCGCTGTTCGGAACGCGGGCGCAGGAACTGGCCGCGGGAATGGCGTTTCAGGAAGGGCAGGGAGATATTGCGGGTAATGTCAAAGCCCTGCACCACGGCATTGCTGCCGCGATCCTTGGGACACAGGAACACCCCCTTGCGGATTGCATCGCGCTGGTTGCGCGGCGAATAAGGCGTGCCGTTCAGGGTGATTTCCCCCGAAACCGGCGCTTGCAGGCCGAATAACAGGCTGGCCAGTTCGGATTTGCCGCTGCCCACAAGGCCGGTAATCGCCACCACTTCGTTTTCGTGCAGATCAAGGGTGATCGGCGTGGCACCGGCGCGCAATTCCACGTTTTTCAGGCTCAGGATCGGGCTGCCCTTGGCGGGGATGCGAATGTCCACCTCGCTCATGGCGCGCCCCAGCATGGCGTTGACGGCGGCTTCATAATCCAGCGGTTTATCGTTGAACACGCCGGAAATCCGCCCGTCACGCATGGAAACGATGCGATCCGCAATGCGCCGGATATCGGACATGCGGTGCGAAATATACAGAATGGCTACCCCG
>JALWOO010000757.1 GCA_027083485.1 Amylibacter sp.
GACTACAGGTCGATCTCCATTACCCCGTCAGGTTCTGCCGCGCGTGATTGACACAGGATCACCGTGGATTCGCGCTGCTTGTTGGACAACACAAAATCGCGATGTTCCACCGCACCGGATACAAGACCGCATTGGCAAACTCCGCAAATGCCGTTGGCGCATTTTACGGTGACCGGGATGCCGGCCTTGGCCAGCACATCGGTTGCGGTTTCATCTGCCGCCACCGGCAAATCGCGCCCTGACCGGCTCAGGCGCAGGGTAAAGGCATGGTTTTCATATTCCGGCGTTTCGGGGGCGTCGAAATATTCCATGTGACGGGACTCTTCGTCAAATCCGTTCGCCTTTGCAGCAGCCAGAACAGCGTTCATATAGGCCTCTGGCCCGCAGGTGAAAACATGGCTACCCTTTTGATATTTCAGAATTTCCGCAAGGTTGGCACGATTGCCCTGATCCGAATAATGGCAGCGGACCTTTGCCGCCCAGGGCATGGCTTTCAGCAGGGCATCAAAGGCGGCATCTTCGGCGCGGGAAGCCGAGTAATGCAGTTCGAAATCCGCCCCTTTGGCCGCCAGTTCATGGGCCATGGCAATCATTGGCGTAATTCCGATCCCGCCGCCCATCAGATAGGTTTTTTCGGCGTGATCGGGCAGCGGGAAATGGTTAACCGGTGCGCTGATAAACACCAGCCTGTCCGGCTCGAAAATACTGTGCAAAAGGCTTGATCCTCCGCGCCCCTGATCCTCGCGCAGCACTGCAATTTCGTATTTGGAGCGGTTGGCGGGATCCGAACACAGGGAATAGGGCCGCAAAAATTCAGGAGCAACAACCACATCCAGATGCGCCCCGGCGGTGAATGCAGGCAGGTCGGCACCATCCGGATGCACAAAACTGTATTTGGTTACTTTCGGGCTGAGCTTTTCCACCTGTTCCAACCGTAACCGCATCACCGGAACGCTGGCGCTGGTGTCTACCTTGTAAAAATGTTCCGGCGGGATGCCTTTGGTGCGGCGGGCCTTGTGTTCCTCGGCGGAAATCATCTTCTCATAGGCCTCGATTGCGGCGTCGCGGTCCATGGGGTAGGGCCATGGATAGGGCGGCGGCAGCAGGTTCGCCGTATAGGCCGCAAGGGTCTGATCGCGGTGTTTTAACCTGATCTCCTTTTGCAATTGCCTTTTGTTCACCGGTTGCTGCGGGGCTTGATAGGGGCCTTCATCCCGCATTTCCAAATCCCACCACCATTTTTTCTGTGGATTAATGGTGCCATTGTTCAGGGCATCATCCAAACGGGTTAACCATTTGGCAGCCTTGGGGAAGTGCATGCCGGCCCAACGGAAAGGGGCCTCTTTGAACAGCCCTTCCAGATTCCACGGGCAGGTTTTCATACAGCGCCCGCACATCGCTCCGCCCTCGTTGGTAATGCGGTAATTGGTGCATTTCTGGCTGTCCGGTTTCCAGATTTCATAGCCGTTGAACATGCGTTTCGGTCCGGCAGTGATGGCACCGGAGGGACATTCGCGCGCACATTTGTTGCAGCTGTCGCAAAAACTCTGCAAGCCGAAGTCAATCGGTTTGTCATGCGTCATCGGCATGTTGGTGGTTACGGTGCCCGATTTCAGTCGCGGGCCTAAAAACGGGTTCAGGATTACATCACCAATGCGGCTGACTTCCCCCAGTCCGGCCAGCAGGGTCAGGGGCGGTTGAATCACATCGCTGCCCATCACGGTATGGACCTTGGCCGAGTACCCCATGTTGCGGATCTGTTGCGCCAGCACGCCGCCAAGCAGGGAAAACCGCAAATAGGCGCGCATGGATTGGGCGCAAGCGATCCAGTCATCACCGCTGGCCCCTTCCATGGTTTCGTGGCCCTGGTCGATGACAATGGAGATGGCGTTCTTGTGATAGGGGATCAGTTCCTCGCCATTGGGATCATGGGAATAATAGCACCAGTCCGGACAGCGTGACAGGCCCACAGCATCGCAGCCCAGAAAATAGGCAGTTGCTTTCAGGTTGGCCGCATTGCCTGCAGCATCATTAGCGGACGGGGCTATTTTTGGGGCAACAGGCCCTTCCTGAAGGGGCACAAATGCTGCAAGAGCAAAGCGAAAAGCATAGGCAGAAGCGGTTTTTCTGACATAATTCCCGTATTTTGCGGCTTCTTGTACCTTGGGGCCGAGGTCTCCGAAAAGCGAACGCGCAAACATATCCGAGCGCTTGGGCACCCGCGCAATATTGTCCTCGTCAAGGTAATTGGTGGTTTTCTCGACCCGTTTCAGGGTTTCAAACGGTTGCGGCCCATTAACAAACAGTCGTTTTGCAAAAGGGTCGTGGTTGTGTTTGTTGCGGGCATTTTTCCCTAAGCCCAGCTTATAGGAAACGACCGGTACCGCCATATCGGCCAGCGGCTGATCCGGTGCCATTTCCATATTTGTCGTTACCACAGACAGGCCAAACCGGGTGCCAAGCAGCGGGTTCGCAATGGAGGTTCCCTGACGCACGGCCAGACCCGCTGCTACCGCCAGCATTGGCAAATGGACATCCGTAGCCGAGCCGCTATGGGCGCGGGCGCTATAGCCAAGGGAGCGCAGATAGCTGGCCAAAACACTCGCGGTTTCTGCTCCGCGTAGGGCCGCGCGCTGGGCTTGGGCATTGTGAATCCAGTCGGTTCCCGGCTCGTTCGCTGCCGGATCACGCGGGTATTCATACAAAAAAACCAGCGCATGGCTGTGTTGCGTGCAGCCATCAAGCGGAGCCTTCATGGCCCGCTTGATGGCTGCCTGTACAAACTCCACACCGGACGCCACCGATTTTGATTGCCCGTTTTGCAGCCGCTGGGCCAGACGGTGAACATCCGGATTTTGAACCGTGTTTGGCAGATGTGCAGCCTTTGGGATTTCGCAAATGCCAACCATGGAGGCATCACAATAATAGCCAAACGCCTTGAGGTGTTCGGCCCTTTCTTTCGGGTCTTCGGGAATATCCGCAAGCTCTGCTTTGACAGCGCCATCCCGAATGGCATCCATCATTGCCTGATATTCGCCCATGGCATTGACGATTGATAAGGGGGCTGCGGGGTTTTTGAATGACACCGGTTCAAAAGCGGGGAAATTATGCCAATCAGGCTGCTGGCTGGTA
>JALWOO010000758.1 GCA_027083485.1 Amylibacter sp.
GGCCAACGGCCAAGAGGGGGCAGACAGCCCCCTTATCAACGATCCAGCGTAAACTGCGCCACCAGTTCGCTATGGGCCGACCAGCGGAACTGATCCACCACCTGCACCCAATCCAGCCGATAGCCACCGCCAATCAAAATCTGCGCATCCCGCGCGAATGTGGCCGGATTACAGGAAACAAAGGCAATCCGTGCCAGCTTCCCCTTGGCCAGCTCCTCCACTTGCGCCCTGGCACCGGCACGGGGGGGATCAATGACTGCCGCGTTAAAGCCCTTGAATTCATCGGGCATCAGGGGGCGGCGAAACAGGTCGCGGGTCTCTGTGCTGATCGCCTTGACGCCTTGCGCCATGCGCCATGCGGTATCCAGCGCGGCGAGCATATCGGCTTCGCCCTCGATGGCATGAACCTCGGCGTTTCGGGACAGGGGCAAGGCAAAGGTGCCGCAGCCCGCAAAAATATCCAGCACCCGTTTGGCCCCTTGGGTGATTTCCAGCACCGCTTGAACCAGCACAGCTTCGCCTTCGGGGGTGGCTTGCAAGAAGCTGCCTGGCGGCGGGATGACGGCCCCCGGGCCAAACCGTTGCAGGGGCGGTTGAACCTGCAGGACCACCTCGCCATTCCATGAAACACGGGCGAATTTTTCTTGTTGGGCGACGGCGGACACCTCGACCCTTTGGGCCGGTTCAAGCGGTTTTGCGTCTTGCAAATCAATATCCAGCCCGCCGAGCGAATGGGTGACGTTCAGCCGGATTTCCGCCTTGCGCGACGCCCCGATCCGCACCAGCCGTTTCAGCCCCTCAAAGCCTTGCATGATTTCGGGGCGCACCAGCGTGCAATCCAGCAGATCAATCAGAATGTCCGAGCCGCGCCCGTGAAACCCGACCATCGCGCCTTTTTTGGTGCGCTTGCCGGAAAACACTGCCCGGCGGCGGGACCGTGCCGGGGATGTGTGCAAAGGCCGGAATTCCGGTGTCAGGCCAGCCGTGACAAGGGTGTCCCGCACGCTTTGCTGTTTCCATTCCGCCAGCAGGTCATCGTGAATATGCTGGGTCGAACAGCCGCCGCAGGATTTGAAATGACGACAGGCGGGTTTTATCCGTTGCGGCGAAGGTTCCAGAATACGCGGCGCAATCATGCGGGCGTTTTCGATCTCTCCTTCGACCCGTTCACCGGGCAGGGCAAAGGGCACAAAAACATCGCGTCCTTCATGGCTGGCAATGCCATCGCCCTGATGGCCCAAACGGTCTATGGTCAGAATATGTGTCATTGTTTCGCCCTTGTTTCCGGCCCGATCTACACAAATATCAGAACAGCCGAAAGGGCTAATAATGCGGCCATGACCCAGCGAAACACCTGCCAGGCGGGTGGGCTGTTGAGCAGGCGCGCCAGCAACTGGCCCGAATAGGTCCAGAACAGGCAGACAAACAAGTTCACGCCGGAAAACGCAAAGCCAAGGCGCAGGGCCTCCTCGGCAGGGGGCAATCCGGCACCATAGGCGCTTGTGGCGGCAATGGCGACGACCCATATTTTGGGGTTGACCCACTGAAAAAGAACCGCCTCCATAAACCGCATCGGGCGTTCGGCCTGCGGGCTGGTGGAAACGGCGGATTGGCGGATCAGGCCATAGGCCATCCATAAAATCCACAGGGCGGAAATCACTTGCAGGGAAAACTTCAGGGCCGGTTGCGCCAGTAAAACAGTGCCGATACCAAGGGCGGTGACCGCGCCAATCACCCCGACGCCGATCACCACACCCAGCAAATGCGGCCAGGTGGCGCGGGCACCAAATCGGGCCCCCGATGTGGTCAGCATGATCACATTCGGCCCCGGACTGGCCAGCCCCGCAATAAGAAAGGTGATCAGCGGGCTGAACATCAGGTCAGGTTTTCGGTGAACAGGAAGAACACGCTTGCCACAATCAGCAGTGCCATCGACAGGTTGAAGACCCTGAGCCGGTTGCCCACCCGCAACCAGTTTTGCAAGGCCGCCCCGAAAAAGGCCCATGTGCTGGCGGAGCCAAAACCGACAATCACAAAAACCACGGCAACGATCAATGCGGTTACAAACGGGCTGTCCGGCGTCACAAATTGCGCCGAAATGCCAATGGCCATCACCCATGCCTTTGGGTTGATCCACTGGAACGCCGCCCCTTGCAGAAAGGTAAACGGTTTCTCGCCAGCCCCGACCTTTGCGGCCCCGCGTGCGCTGGCGATGTTCCAGGCGACCCAAAGCAGCACGATCGCCCCGACAATGCGCAACCCCTCCCGCAGCAGCGCGCTCTGGGCAAAGACCTGCCCCAATCCGGCACCAAGGCAGAAAATCATGAAAGGAAAGCCAAACCCGATGCCCGCAATATGGGGAAGCGTGGGGCGAAACCCGAAGCGTGCGCCTGAATTCGCCACCAGCACGTTATTGGGGCCGGGGGTCCAGGCGGCCCCGATGGCGAGACTGATAAGGGAAAGTAGCGTGTCGGGCGACATGGGCGGGCCTATAGGTATGAATTATTGACCTATAAGCGCATTTGAATTCGCTGCCGTCAATCCAAAAGTTTGCTCTTGCTGGCGCGCAGGCCGGATTTGAACCATGCCTCTTGCAATTGTTCAAGCCGGATGCCCAAGGCTTTGCCGGTGAATTCCGGCATCAAATCGCGGGCTGAAACCGGAAAAACCGCCTTTGCCCCACGGGTGATTTCGCCGATGTTTTGCGGGTCCACCTCTGCTGACAAAAGCGCCGCGCTCGCCAAAAGGGCATTTTGCGCGATCTCCTGCCCGAACAGATATCCGGCCTTTGCCGGTGCCATGCCGGTTTCGATGATCTTGCGGCCAGCGGTCAGGGATTTTTCCTCGGTTTTGCTCAGGCGCAGGCGCGCGGGCACGTCTTCGCCACCCAAAACCAGAAGCCTGCGTTGCCATTGGGCAGACAAGCCAAGCTGCTGTTCCAGATGCACCAGCACCGGCAAAGCGCGGGCGTCCGCACCGGGCAGAACCCGCGCCAAAATCCCCGCCTGCGCCATGGCTGCGGTGGCAGGGGCGGGGTTTTCAGCCGCAAGCAGCTTGCGCATTTCGGCCCCGATGCGTTCTTTGGACAGGCGTTCGATCCCGTCGGCACCGGC
>JALWOO010000759.1 GCA_027083485.1 Amylibacter sp.
GAGTATCTGATCGAAATGCTGGAAACCCAGAAAGCGGCACAATAACTGCTCTACAGCAGAAGCTTGTTTATCTGTCCTGAAACGGGAAAACTATGTTACCTGTTTCAAGGCGGATGGATAAGTTTCTGTTTGTCTTTTGAAGTGTAGAGCGGTGTGTTTTTATGACTTTGTACCTTATTGATATAACAAGAACGATTTCACGGATTGGCCGCGGATTGGCAACTGGTATTGACCGTGTCGAACTTGCTTATGTAAATTATCTGGTGGCAACGCATCCCGAAACGCTTTTTGTGGCCCGCTTGGGGCGCCAAAGTGCTTTATTTGATGTCCCGCGTGTAAAAAAAATCCTGAAAAATATTCTTGAGTCCCATGACTGGGGGCGTCCGACATTAACCGATTCTGTTCGGTTGAAGCTCTCTTGGGAGCAACGTTGCGCGCGTAGTTATCTAAAGAAAAACTGCCTTGCAAAGGCCAGAAATGGCAAAGTCGGGAGGCTGTTTCGCAAAGTTGATCTGACACAGTATCAATTCCTGAATGTCGGGCACAGCAACCTGACAGATACAATGTTTGGCGCGCTAAAGGCAGGTGGATGCCCGAATATTCGTGTGTTCATACATGATATGATCCCGCTGGATTACCCCGAGTTCTCCAAATCGCATATTCCCAAAGCATTTGAAAAACGTATGCGTTCTGTTGCCAAGAATGCCGATCAAATCATCTGCAATTCAGAAGAAACCAGCCGCCGTGTTCAGTATTATTTCCGCAAATGGGGGGCTGAACCTGACTATTTGGTCGCTCATTTGGGAATTGAACCGAGGCAGCCCGTGACTTCTGTGGCAAAACTGGTGGATCGCCCGTATTTTGTCATTCTGGGAACCATCGAGCCGCGCAAAAACCATATGCTGTTGTTTCGTGTCTGGGAACGTATGGCGGCGGAACTGCAAGATCAGGAAATGCCGTTGCTGTTTGTGGTTGGCCGGCGCGGCTGGTCGAATGCGGAAGTCTTTCAGTTTCTGGATGAATCCATGCTGGTGGGGAAATATATTTTTGAGGAAAACAACCTTGATGATCAGAGCCTGACGAATCTTCTAACTTATGCGAATGCCTTGCTTTTCCCGAGTTTTGTCGAAGGCTTCGGCCTGCCCGCACTAGAGGCTGCACAAATTGGAATCCCGGTTTATTGCTCCGATATTCGCACCTTTCGAGAAGTTCTCGGCGAAGCCGGGACATACCTTGACCCGGGCAGCGTTGAGAAGTGGCAAGAGAAAGTCACCGATAATATTAGGAAGCTTTCAGAAAAACCGGAAGATTCTGCAGAATTACCCAATATTCCTACATGGAGTGCACATTTTCGCCACGTTTTTGGTTAATCTAGCCTTGGTGTAGTGTTTTAGGGTAACAAGGGTCGTTATGGGATTGTGGAGTAAATACAAGCTTCGGGTCGAGAGAAAGCGCCGTCGCATTCGCTCGTTGCGAAAGTTGCGCGAACTTCACAATGTTGTGGATCAAACCGGCGATATTAAACCAACTGACATCCTGCTTTTTTCGACGTTACGGAATGAAAAGCCTCGGTTGAAATACTTTCTCGAATATTATCGCAAGCTCGGTGTTAACCATTTTTTCTTTGTGGATAATGATTCTGACGATGGCGGACGGGAGTATCTGGAAAGCCAACCGGATGCCTCTGTCTGGACCACGCAAGCAAGCTATAAGCGGTCGAAGTTCGGTGTGGACTGGTTGAACGGGCTGATGAGCAAATATGCGGTCGGGCATTGGGTGCTTGTGGTCGATGTCGACGAAATGTTCGTTTATCCGCATTGCGATACCCGCCCGTTGCGCGCGCTGACGGATTGGCTGGATTCAGCGTCCATTAAATCCTTTGGCACAATGCTTCTGGATATGTACCCCAAGGGTTTTGTGCATGAAGCGCACTATAAAGAAGGTCAGGATCCGGTTGAAATTTCTCCTTATTTTGATTCTTCGAATTACTTTTTTGAACAAAACCAGAAATACGGCAATCTTTGGATTCAGGGTGGCCCACGGATGCGGTCCTTTTTCCGGGACAAACCGCAGTTTGCCCCTGCGTTGAATAAAATCCCTTTGGTGAAATGGTCGCGCGGCAATGTTTTTGTGAGTTCAACCCATAACCTTTTGCCCCGTGGTTTGAACAAGGTTTATGATGAATGGGGTGGCCAGAAAGCCAGCGGTTGCTTGTTGCATACAAAGTTTCTGGAAATGTTTTCCGCCAAAGCATCCGAAGAGATTGAGCGAAAGCAGCATTACGCAGCCAGTCGGGAATACAAAAGCTATATGAAGAACCTCCAGTCCGAATTATGTCTTTGGACACAGCAATCAACCGAATACGAAGGCTGGGCACAGCTTGAAAAGCTCGGGTTGATGTCTCGTGGCAATTGGGCATAGGGGGGCAAATGAAACTTGGCTTTGTAATCCTAGCGCATGAAAATCTTCACCGTGTGGAGCAGCTTGCCCGCCATTTGGCAGAGCAAAACTGTGCTGTTAGCGTACATATTGACAAGAATACGGCGAATAGCGAGTTTCAACAGCTCGTTCATAGTCTGGCCGATGTGACCGAGGTCGTTTTTGCGCCGCGTACAGCCTGTGAATGGGGGCGGTTTTCTATTGTGAAAGCAACGCTTGATGCCTCCGAGAAATTATTGGGTACTTTTCCTGATATATCGCATGTGTGCCTGATTAGCGGTTCGTGTTTGCCGGTTCGCCCGATCCGCCAGTTTCACAAATTTTTGCACCGCAACCAGAATACAGATTTCATTGAATCCGTGTCTGTCCAGAATAATTACTGGGTCAAAGGGGGGTTGAACGAAGAACGTTTCGCGCTCTATTTTCCTTTTTCATGGCGTAAGAACCGATGGTTGTTTGATCGGTTTGTAGATGTTCAACGCAAGCTGAAGATTAAACGTAAAACGCCGGATCTTTTGGTGCCACATATCGGTTCGCAGTGGTGGTGCCTGACCAAACGGACGCTGAAAAAGATTTTGGATGATCCGCGCCGCCCCTATTACGACAGCTATTTTAAGAAATCGTGGATTCCGGATGAGTCGTATTTTCAAACTTTGGCACGATTGCATTCCAAGAAACTGGAATCCCGATCGCTCACATTCTCCAAATTTGATTTTATGGGCAAGCCCTATACTTTCTATAACGACCAACTGGATTTAATGATGAGTTCCGATTGCTTCATGGCCCGTAAAATCTGGTCGGGAGCGGATGATCTGTATGCGATTTTGCTTGATAGCAAACGCGCAAACCAGCCAATGACCAAGGCAAATCCGAAACTGTTAACCGAGACATTCGAAGCCGCAGATCAAACACGATGTGAAGGCGGGGAAGGCCGGTTCCATCCGGGCCGTTTCCCGTTGGGGCAAGCAGAAAGATCGGGCGTGTCTGCTGGGGATTACACCGTATTTGTCGGGTTCAAAGACCTCTACGAACATTTCCCTGAATGGCTTGAACGCAATACAGAAACACTGTCGCACGGGAGGATTTTCGCACCCCAGCGTGTTGGAAATAACAAGCCCGATCACCATTTCAAGGGAAACCTTCCGGCAGAAACGGGTATTCGAAACCGGAATGTTCGCTCCTATTTGTCGAACTTCCTGTGGGAAAACCGGGAACAACACCAGAGTTTTATTTATGAGTTGAGAGATCATAAACAGGTTCCGGGGATTTTTGCTCATGATCCGAAAGCCAAAATAGTAATGATACGCCATTCCTGGTTGTTGCTGTTGGCGAACAGGAAAACCAGCTTTCGCGAAACGTTGAATGCGGCAAAAAGATTCCAAAAAATCGAACAGGATTTTCTGGATGAAATGGCTGTTGCAGATAAGTCATCCCGCTTGATGATTGTGGAACTGGATGCAGCCGTTCAGGATACATCTGCAATGTTGTTGCAAGCGACAGAGCATTTGGTTTCACCTAACTGGAAGCGTCTGCAAGTGATGCCGAAAATGCACAACTTGGAAAAGTTGGATTCATTGATTCGAAAGCTGCGCAACAAAGGGCTAAAGATCCGTTATGAGCAGAAGCAGAAAACAAAACCCAAAGAGGCTTCAGCTCCCTCCGGGTACTCAAAACCGTATGTGGTGAAATAAATGGCGTCTGAATTTAAGTACTTTGTCTTGTTGGCCAATATGCGGACGGGTTCGAATTTATTTGAACAAAATATCAGGCTATACCCTGAATTTTCCTGTCATGGCGAATTGTTCAATCCCAGTTTTATCGGTTTTCCGGATGTTTATGATCTGTACGGCGTTTCCATGCAGGAACGGGAGATCAAACCGCAAAAGCTGTTGAACCGCTTCATTTCACATGAAAAATCCACATTGCCCGGTTTCCGCCTGTTTGCCGACCATGATCCGCGAATTCTGGATGATGTCCTTGCAGACCCGGAATGTGCAAAGATCGTTTTGACCCGTAATCCGCTTGATTCTTTCGTTTCCCATGCCATTGCGCAGGCCACAAACCAGTGGAAACTGACGGATGTGAGTAAACGCAAAAAAGCCATGGTCGAGTTTGATATTCTGGCGTTTCGTTCATACCTCAAGAAAATCCAACGTTATTTGACCGATATAAAACGGGGATTGCAGCGGTCCGGCCAGACGGCGTTTCAATTGAGCTTTGAGGATCTGAACGATGTTGAGGTCTTTAACGGGTTGGCGACCTTTTTGGGCGGTGCCGAGCCACGCAAGGAATTGAACCCGAATATCGTGCGTCAAAACCCGGAAGGTTTGCGAGACAAGGTTATCAACTATGATGAAATGGTCGAGCAGGTCAGTAAAATTGATCTGCTGGCGCTGGAGGCCGTTCCTATTCTGGAACCTGTTCGCAATCCGGGGTCAAAAAACTTTGTTGCAGGAGAGGCGCTTCCGGTTCTTTGCATGCCGATGCATAAATCCGAACAATCGGCGTTGAAAAAGTGGCTAAAAGAACACGAGAAACGGCTGACTGGTGAAAATAAGTTAAGCCAGAATATGAACCAAAAGCAGCTGGCGAAATGGTTGGAAAACCATAATTCCCGACAAGCCATTGCAGTGGTTACCCATCCGGTAGAGCGTGCCTATGAGGCGTTTTACCGGCATATTTTTTGTACGGGTGATGAGTTGTTTCCCTGGATCAGAAACACACTGCAAAACCATTACGACATGTTTTTGCCAGACAAGAAACTGACGGTTAATCCTAACAGACGTGTTTTGGAGAATTCCGGTTACGCCGTCAAAAACCATCAGGATGCCTTCAAGAAATTCCTGGGCTTTGTCAAAGGCAACCTTCAGGGCCTGACGCGGGCACGTGTGGATCAATCCTGGGCGTCGCAAAACTCCATTTTGCAGGGGTATTGCCGCTTGGTGATGCCGGATGTCGTCGCGCGCAAAGAGACCCTTTCAGAGGTTCTCAAGCAAACCGAAGCCAAGCTTGGTTTGCCCTGTCTTCCATATGAAGCAGAGCCGGAAATCGAAAAATGCTTTGATCTGTCTGAAATCTATTCTCCGGAAATCGAAGAAATGGCCCGGGCAACCTATGCGCGGGATTACCAAATGTTCGGTTTCGGGAACTGGCGGTAAATCAACCGCAATTACGCTGCTTTGGTGGCTGTATATTCGGTCAAAATGGAAAACAATGTCTGTGGATCACTGTTAAAACGCAGTTTCTCGCAGATTTCTTTTTGCCGCAAGGTACGTGACACAAGGGCCAGCGCCTTAAGGTGATCCGGATTATCTGCAATAGGTGCCAAAAGCGTAAAGACAAGGTCAACCGGTTGCTTGTCCAGTGAATCAAAATTGACCGGCTTTTCCAGGCGGGTAAACAACCCGACAATACTGTCAACACCCTTGAATCGAGCGTGGGGAATGGCGACGCCTTTCCCCACACCTGTTGTTCCCAGCGATTCCCGCATCTGCAAGGCTTCCAGAACCTCGCGGGAATCCACACCATACACGGCTTCAGCATGATCAGAGATACTTTGCAAAAGCTGTTTTTTGCTCGATGCGCTTGCAACGCTCCGAACAGCTTCTGCTCTTAGGATGTCAGACATATTCATCATTCGTACCTGGTCATTCCGTGTATATTTTGTGTTGGGTGCTATTCTTGTGGGCCTGGATCGATCCAGCCGATATTTCCGTCAGCTCTTTTGTAGACCACATTTAGCGATTTTTGTGACTCGTTTCGAAACACCAAAACAGATTGATCTGCAATTTCCATTTGCATTACCGCCTCTCCAACAGACAGGGATTTAATGTCGGTTTTCATTTCGGCAATGATAATGGGCTGTAGGGTTTCTGGCTCTGTCGTTTCCTCGTGGTCATCTCCTCGGGCGAGTATATACGATGGCGCGCCAATAGTTTCAACAGGTGTTCGTCTCGCTTTGTGGTGGTCCTTTAGTCGACGCTTATATCTGCGAAGCTGTTTCTCGAGCTTGCTTGCACATTTATCAAATGCTGCATAAATCTCACCAGCCTTTGCTTTGGCATTAGCGGTCAAGCCGGTCGAAAGATGCACCGTAGTTTCACAGACAAATTCATGCCTGTCTTTAGAAAAAACAATTGTGGCATCTGTCGGGCGTTCTGCGTACTTTTCAACAATAGAGCTGATTTCCTGCTTAACGTGTTCCTGCAGAGATTGGCCGACATCTATCTGTTTTCCAGTGACTTGATAGCGCATTTTTGCTCCTTTTTTATGTTTGGCCGAAAAATCGGCATGTGACCCGGTGGGTCGGTTTGAACCATAGCCGCCACCCTTCAGGAGCGGCTACGGGCACGCTTCTGAATACGTCTTATTGAGGATGTTGGGACGTTCATGAGTCCACGATATTTCGCAATTGTGCGTCTTGCAACTGTTATGCCTTCCTGAGCCAATATTTCGGTGGCTTTTGTATCGGATACGGTGTTTTCTGGGTCTTCGGATCGAAAAATTTGCGCAAGTCTAAAGCGAATCATGGTGGAAGAAATCTCCTTGCCTTGTGCATTTTGAATCGAAGACGGGAAAAAATAATGCAGCGGAAAGGTGCCGCGATCACAGGTGAGGTATTTGCCCGAAATGGCACGACTGACGGTAGATTCATGGATATTCAGGCTGCGGGCCACATCCCCCATCTTGAGAGGCTTCATCGCCATTGGACCGTCCTTGAAGAACGCAACCTGAAATTTGCCAATGGCAATAGCGATGCGCAAAATTGTTGATGCCCGTTTTTCCAAGGCCCGTTTAAGCCAATTCACGCGGGTCAATTGGGCGTTCAAATAATCCTGCACTTCCTGACTGCTGGTGAGCATTCCGCTGAGGTAGGCGCTATCTGGTTCCAGTCGAACAAAAGCTTCCTCGTTCAACGTAAAACCAAGCTCGTGTGTGTTGCGCCAGTGGCAGAGAATATCCGGAATAACATGGGCTGGCGGTACGTTCTCAAGCGTTGCAGCGGGGTTTAACGAATACCGCTTCAAGGTGTCGATCATGACCCGTAGTTTTTCAACTGATATATTCAATTCCTGCGCCAGTTGTTTTGTCTTCAAGGAGGCCCTGGGCAGTTGTTGCAATAGCTTTTCAAATTCTGCTGACCAAAGCCCGTCTGATTTTAGTTGTAAAGTAAGGCATTCAGACAAATCACGCGCCCCGACACCCGTTGGCTCAAAACTCTGGACAATGCCTAAGGCCGTTTCCATGGCACCCAAAGGATAGCCATGGGTTTTGGCGATCTCTGTTAGCGAAGTATCAAGAAACCCTCTCTCGTCAAGATGTTCAATGATGCTTTGCAAAGGCTTTTCAAGCTCTTGGGGAATGTTTGCCGTTTCCTGCTGGCGCAAAATGAGGCTGATAAATGTTTCATGCGCCGCTTCTGTATCGGCGATTACGGTGTCGACAGGAAGGCTTCTTTGCGGGCTACCTGATGGTCCTCCGGATATTTTGGCAACCGGATTGCTGATGAGCTCCTCTTTCAGAAAGGCAATCAGTTCTGCATTGGACATGCCCAGAATTGCAACAGACTGCTGCATTTTCTGGGTAACAGCCAGTCGCTGTTTTTGATGTATGCCAATGCCGGGTTTCAGCGCCAAATCTGTTATCCTGTGTTCACAGGCAATTCGGGTCAGATTTTAAACTTCTCGCCCAAATAAACCCGTCGTACATCCTTGCTGACGACAACCTCTTCAGGGGTGCCGCTCATAAGGACAGTTCCACCATACAAGATATAGGCGCGATCAACAATTTCCAGTGTTTCACGCACATTATGATCGGTAATCAACACACCAATTCCGCGTTTTTTCAGTTGTGCCACCAACATGCGAATATCCCCGACGGCAATCGGGTCAACGCCGGCAAAGGGTTCATCAAGCAAAACATAGTTCGGGTTGCCGGCCAGACAGCGGGCGATTTCAACGCGTCTGCGCTCCCCTCCGGACAGGGCCACGGCGGGGCTGTCGTGCAGATGAGCAACAGAGAATTCCTCCATCAACTGCAAGGTGCGCTGTTTGCGTTTTTCCGGATTCGATTCCCAAAGTTCCACCACTGAGCGGATATTCTGTTCGACGTTCATCCCCCGAAAAATACTGGCCTCTTGCGGCAGGTATCCCAGCCCCAGCCGTGCGCGCCGGTACATGGGCAGAAAGGTAACATCCCGCCCGTCAATGGTCACTGTGCCCTTGTCCGGCGGAATCAATCCGGCAATTGAATAAAAACAGGTGGTTTTTCCGGCACCATTCGGCCCAAGCAAAGCAACGGCTTCGCCTCTTTGAAGGTTGAGCGTAACATCCGTCAGCACAGAGCGCCGTTTGAATGATTTGTTCAAACCCACAACGGAAAGGCCGGAATTTTCCGGCTTGGTTTCGGTTTTGTTAGCACTCATTTACTTGGTCTTTGGTACAAAAACAGTTTTGACGTTGCCTTGCATAGACCCTTTGTTGGTAGTCAGGTCAAGTGTCAGGCTATCGCCGGAAATTGCATTTGCCCCCTGTAACAACAGGACATTGCCGGATAAAATCACGTTACTATTGCCAAGACGATAAATCGCTTTCTGTGCTTCGGCAACTTCTGTGCCGTTGGTAAAGACAACATTTCCGGTGGCAACAACGGTTTCAATCGCGCCTTGTTCCTGATTGTACTTGACCACAACCTTATCGGCACCAAGGCGCATATCTCCTTGAATTGCCTTGGCATTTCCAACAAATTCGGCGGTATTTTCTGCCTGAGCCACATTCAGCATATCGGCGGTTACCTCCACCGGAAGGGAGTTATCGTAATTTCCCGGCGTCAAAGCAATAGACGCCCCCTGTGCAACAGCAAAGGAAACAGGCGCAAACATGGTCGCAGCGCCAAGGACAAAAGCAAGCAAAATTATTTTGACCATTGGTATTCTCATCTATTCGGTTTTGGTATGTATACCAACTTAACCCCATTTTTAAACAAAAGAACACCTTTGCCGCCAAAGTGATTTTTATTCAAATCTTGACGCAACTCCATGGATCCCGCCTCTATGGAGCCTTGTGGACCTACCGCAGTAACAGGTCCGGGACTAAGGACGTTACCTGTTTCAAAGTTTAGCTGCAGTTCATCACTCTGTGCTGTATAGCCGTCAGACGTTACCAAAGACACGATACCGGACAAGGTTGCCATATTTTTTGACAAGTCCAACAAGCCCGTTTCAGATTTGGATTTAAGGGATCTACCGTCCTGAAAATCAATTGTTGTCAGGGGTTTGTTCAAATCAATGCGTTCCGGGCTGGGTGCATCCGGCAAGGCCCATTCGGCAGAAATAGAAAAAGCATCACCGGTTTTGGTGACGCCGGAAAAATGCGGGTTGGTGATCTTCTGCCCGATTGCCAGTTCGGCGAGCTTGGCATCTGTAACAATCAGGGCTTCACGCAGCCGGGATGTTTTGGACAACACAAAAATGGAGGCCAACAACAGTAACGCAATGACCGGAAAGGCAATGCGAAACACCCGCACCATGCGGGAATAGCCGTCTTTGGGTGTGTTGTCCGTTTGGCGTGCCATGGTTAATGGGCGAAAATATCGGTGTCGGGCCAGCCAGCCAGATCAAGCGTCGCACGGGTCGGAAGGAAATCAAAACAGGCTTGCGCCAGTTCGGTGCGTCCCTCGCGGGCCAGCCGGATGTCGAGTTCTTCCTTCAGGCGATGCAGGTATAAAACATCTGACGCCGCATAATCTATTTGTGCCTTGGTCAGGTTTTCCGCGCCCCAGTCAGAGCTTTGCTGCTGTTTGGAAATATCGACCCGCAACAATTCTTGCAGCAGGTTTTTTAGCCCGTGCCGGTCAGTATAGGTACGCACCAGCTTTGAGGCGATTTTAGTGCAATATACCGGTGTCGTGCGAACACCGAATCGCTTTTCCATTACGGCTATGTCAAAGCGGCCAAAATGGAAGAGTTTCAGCTGATCCGGATTGGCCAGCATTTTGCACAGGTTCGGGGCTTCGGTTTGATCCTTGGCAATTTGCACCAGATGCGCATTACCATCACCAGAAGACAACTGCACCACACAGAGCCGGTCACGATAGGGCAATAACCCCATGGTTTCGCTGTCTATTGCCACAATCGGGCCAAGGTCGAGGTCGTCGGGCAAATCGCCCTGGTGCAGATAATTTGTCATTGGTTTCTCTGGTTGTAAGCGCATTATTTCCGCACAGTAGGCACAAATGCCAAAGGATTAAAGGCCGGGAACCGCCTATCGGCGGAAAACTGTTGCTTGCTTTTGCCGGAACAAGCGCCTATATCCCCCTTAACAGCGGCAAGACTGGTTTCCACCCCCAGACTTCCATCGGAAATTACGACGGGCCGTGCGCCCGTTTTTTTGTGCGCATGCACAGGAGCAAACCCAATGTCTGATTTGATTGCCAAAGCAGCAATAGACAAACGACTGGCTGACATCGTGCAACCCGTGATCGAGGATCTCGGGTTTGAACTGGTGCGCATTCGCCTGATGTCGGGCAAGAAGATCATCTTGCAAATCATGGCCGAGCGCCCCAATGGCGGGATCGAGGTTGACGATTGTGCCAGGATTTCCACCGAGGTTTCCGCCATTCTGGACGTAGAAGACCCGGTTGTAGAAGAATACGCTCTGGAGGTTTCCAGCCCCGGCATTGACCGGCCCCTGACCCGGCTAAAAGATTTTGAAATGTGGGAAGGTTACGAGGCCCGCATTGAAACGACGGAACTGATCGACGGGCAGCGCCGCTTCAAGGGCGAATTGCGCGGGGTTCAGGACGACGAGGTTCTGATCGAAATCCCCCAAGGCATCATCGGGCTGAAATTCGACTGGTTGGCAGATGCCAAGCTGATCCTGACGGATGAACTGATTGCCCAAACGTTGAAGGCGCGCAAGGATGCCTTTGATGAAACCAAATTTGACGAGATAAACACCGAAGAGGACGCCCCATGAGCATTACCAGTGCAAACCGGCTCGAATTGTTGCAAATCGCCGAGGCGGTTGCCCGCGAAAAAATGATCGATCCCGATCTGGTTATTCAGGCAATGGAAGAATCCATGGCCAAAGCGGCCAAGTCCAAATACGGGGCCGAACTTGATATCCGCGCTTACATTGATCGCAAGACCGGCGATCTGGAAATGACCCGCGTGCGCGAAGTTGTCGAGGAGGTGGAAAACCATTTCGTTGAAATGACCGTAGAAGAGGCCAAAGCCCACAAAGACGATCCCGAAGTGGGCGATCTGATTATCGATAAACTGCCGCCAATGGATTTTGGGCGTATCGCCGCACAATCGGCAAAGCAGGTGATCTTGCAAAAGGTCCGCGAGGCCGAGCGCGAGCGCCAGTACGAAGAATTCAAAGACCGCGAGGGCACCATTATCAATGGTCTGGTCAAACGTGTGGAATACGGCAATGTGATCGTGGATGTGGGCCGCGGCGAGGCTATTTTGCGTCGCGATCAGTTGATCAACCGCGAGCTGTTCCGCAACGGTGACCGGATTCGCGCCTATATCAAAGAGGTCCGTTCCGAAATGCGTGGCCCGCAGATTTTCCTGTCGCGCACTGCGCCGGAATTCATGGCCGAGCTGTTCAAAATGGAAGTGCCGGAAATCTATGACGGTGTGATCGAGATCAAGGCCGTGGCCCGTGATCCGGGTTCGCGCGCCAAGATCGG
>JALWOO010000760.1 GCA_027083485.1 Amylibacter sp.
GCCGATCAAGTTCGTCGGCCTTGGCGAAAAGATGGACGCGCTCGAGGAATTCCACCCCGAACGCATCGCCGGGCGCATCCTCGGCATGGGCGACATCGTCAGCCTGGTCGAAAAGGCGCAGGAAACCATCGAGGCCGAACAGGCCGAGCGCATGATGCGGCGCTTCCAGAAGGGTCAGTTCAACATGAACGACCTCAAGGGCCAGCTCGAACAAATGCAAAAAATGGGCGGCATGGAAGGCATCATGGGCATGATGCCGGGCATGGGCAAAATGGCCAAAAAGGTCGAGGAAGCCGGTTTTGACGACAACATCATTCGCCGTCAGATCGCCCTGATCCAGTCCATGACCAAACGCGAACGTGCCAATCCGAAAATTCTGCAAGCCAGCCGCAAAAAACGCATCGCCGCCGGTGCCGGCATGCAGGTTTCCGACCTGAATAAACTACTGAAAATGCACCGCCAGATGGCCGACATGATGAAAAAGATGGGCAAGGGCGGCATGATGAAAAAGATGCTGGGCGGGATGCTCGGCAAAGGCGGCGGCATGCCGGGCATGCCCGGTGGCGGTGCTGCGGGGGACATGGATCCGGCGCAAATGGAAAAACTGGCGGCGAAAATGGGCAAACGCATTCCCGGAGGCCTGCCCGGCCTTGGCGGTAGCGCCCTGCCTCCGGGCCTCAGCGGTTTCGGGAAGAAAAAGAAATGATCCCCACCATTGAAACCAAACGCCTGCGTTTGCGTGCGGCTCAGGCTCGCGACCTTGATGTGGTTGCCGAGTTTTTCGCCGACGAGCGCAGCCGTTTTGTCGGCGGCCCCAAGGACCGTTTCGACAGCTGGCGGTCCATGTGCGCCGCCCTTGGCCAGTGGCCTTTGCGCGGCTACGGATTATGGCACGCCGAGGACATCACCACAGGGGCTGTTGTTGGCTGCACCGGCATATTCCACCCCGATGGCTGGCCTGAACCGGAACTGGGATACCACCTGTTCAACGGCTTTGAACGGCAGGGTTACGGGTTTGAAATGGCACAGGCCGCCCGAGAATACGCCTGCACCCATTTCGGCCTGTGTGGCGTCATCAGCCTGATCCAGCCTGCCAATATTTCCTCGATCCGTTTGGCGGAAAAACTGGGCGCACGTTATGAAAAAGACGTGAATATTTTCGGCATCACCTGCCACCAGTACCGCCACCCGACACCGGAGGCCGCCACATGACCCCGCCCGTTATCGAAACCGAACGCCTGCGTCTGCGGGGCCTTGGCGAGGCCGACTTCCCCGCCATTGCCGCCTTTTACAAATCCGACCGCTCGCGCTTTGTCGGCGGTCCGGCCAGCAAAGAACAGAGCTGGCGTTTTCTGGCCGGTGAAATCGGCCACTGGACCTTGCGCGGCTATGGCCGTTGGGGTGTCGAGGAAAAATCCAGCGGTAAACTGGTCGGCGTTGTCGGCCCCTGGAACCCCCATGGCTGGCCCGAACCGGAACTTGGCTGGGACCTGATGAACGGCTTTGAAGGCAAGGGCTATGCCACCGAGGCGGCGCTTGCCAGCCGCGACTATGTTTACAACACGCTGGGCTGGAAAACCGCCATCAGCCTTGTTGCCCTTGGCAATCACGGCTCTGCCGCGCTGGCAAAACGTCTGGGCTGTGTCGCCGAAGGCATCTATGACCACGAACGTCACGGCAAGCTGGAAATCTATCGCCACCCTGCACCGGAGGCCCTGAAATGAGCGACACCACCACCATCGCCGCCGAGGTTCTGAAAGAACACCGCGACAGCATCGACCGGCTGGATGCGATTCTGGTCTACACGCTGGCCGAACGCTTCAAACACACACAGGCCGTGGGCCGGCTCAAGGCCACCCACACGCTGCCGCCCTCCGATCCGGCGCGCGAGGCCTGGCAAATCGAACGCCTCGAGCGTCTGTCCAACGAGGCAAACCTCGACCCGAAATTCGCGAAGAAGTTCCTGAACTTCATCATCAGCGAAGTGATCCAGCATCACAAGAAACATCAGGAATAACCAAACGTAGGGTGGGAATATCCCACCGCACCACGCCATATCTAGGAGAAAACACCATGGCTATGAAAATCAGACTCGCCCGCGGCGGTTCCAAAAAACGTCCTTTCTATCGCATCGTTGCGGCCGACAGCCGTATGCCACGCGATGGCCGTTACGTTGAAAAACTGGGCACCTACAACCCGCTGCTGCCAAAAGACAGCGAAGAGCGTGTGAAAATGAACGTAGAGCGCGTTCAGTACTGGCTCGGCGAAGGCGCACAGCCAACGGACCGTGTTGTTCGCTTCCTCGAGGCCGCCGGCCTGCGCGAAAAAACCGAGCGTAACAACCCGAACAAAGGCAAGCCGGGCAAAAAAGCCGTCGAGCGCGCCGAAGAAAAAGCCGCCAAGCTGGCCGAAGCTGCTGGCGAAGACGCCGCGGAATAAGCAACAGGACCGGAACCCATGCAGCGATTTTCGCCCGAATTCCGGTCCTCTTTGCACGACCTTCTGAGGTGGCGCCGCGATGTGCGCCACTTCAAACCCGATCCGGTTGATCCGGACCACCTGAACGCCTGTCTCGATGCGTTCGAACTGGCCCCTTCTGTTGGACTATCCGAACCCTGGCGCATTGTGCGGGTGAAATCGGATCAGGCCCGCGCAAGGGCCTTGCAGAATTTTCAGGCCGCCAATGCCGACGCCCTCAAGGGCTATTCCGGCGACAAGGCGGCGCTTTACAGCAAATTGAAACTCTCCGGCATGCAGGATGCGCCCGAACAGCTGGCGATTTTCTGTGACGAGGAAACCGTCAAAGGTTCCGGCCTTGGCGCGGCCACCATGCCGGAAATGCGCCGCTATTCGGTGGTGTCCGCGATCATGGCTTTCTGGCTTACCGCGCGGGCCTATGGCATCGGCGTTGGCTGGGTGTCGGTGCTGGATCCGGTACAGCTGCGCGCGGATCTGGACCTGCCGGACAGCTGGGCGCTGGTCGCCTATCTGTGCATCGGCCACCCGCAGGAACAGACCGACAGCCCCGAATTGCAAAAGCTGGGCTGGGAGGTCCGCGACCCGTCGCTGGCCCGCTGGCGCGAGGTCTGATATGGCCGCGCCCCATGT
>JALWOO010000761.1 GCA_027083485.1 Amylibacter sp.
ATGCACGCCGTCGAAATTCCCCATGGCCACCGCCGCGCCCTGATCTTCGGGTTTTATATCGGAATAGCTGTTGTGGCGTTTCATATCGGGGCCTTTCGCAATGGGGTTGTCCTTCCTTAAAATGCCTCCGGTGGCGGGTCAATCACCCCTTTGCCGGTGGTGTGGCGCAAGAACGCAAGGATCAGGGCCATTTGTTTGGCGGTGCTGTCCAGATCGCCACCGCCGCCATGGCCGCCTTTGGAAAACTCGTAAAAGCGCGGGTCATGTCCTTGAGCGCGCAATCTGGCCACCATGCGGCGGGCGTGGCTCGGATCGACGCGATCGTCGCTCTGGTGGGTGTAAAACAGGGACGCCGGATAAGGGGCTTCGCTGATTTGGTGGAACGGGGAGTAGTCCAGCAAATAGCGCCGGTCATCGGGGTTTTCCGGATCGCCGTATTCGTCCACCCATGCTTGCCCTGCGGCAAACAGGTGAAAGCGGGTCATGTCCAGCACCGGCACGCCGCTTACGATGGCTCCGAAATGCCGGGGATAGCGGGTCAGCATCACGCCGCTCAGCAAGCCGCCGTTGGAGCCGCCTTCACAGGAAATCCGTGCCGGTGACGACAGGCCGCGCGTGGCAATGTCTGCGGCGATGCTTTTGAAATCCTCGAAGGCTCTGGGGCGTTTTTCCCGCTTGGCGGCCAAATGCCAGTTCGGGCCAAATTCGGCCCCGCCGCGAATATAGGCGACTGCATAACCTCCACCCCGCGCCAGCCATGTTTTGCCGGTAATCCCCAGATAGTTGAACGGATAAAGCGAGGTCGCAAACCCGCCATAGCCATAAATCCGCACCGGTGTTTCGGTGTTGTGATTGGCGGGCAGGGCAATGTGATAGGGGATTTTGGTGCCGTCGTCAGAGGTGGCGTAATTCAGTTGAACCTGCATTCCCGTGGCATCAAAGCGCGGCTTGCTGCGGTGGATTTCCCGCATTGGTGCGTTGCTGTCCGGATCAAACAGAAAGGTCGCCGGCGGCTGTATCAACCCGAGCGTGGTAATCAGCAGTCGATCATCGCCGGATTGGGCATCCGCGTTCAGTAGCTTGAAAAACGCGAAATCATTGCCTGCGGGCAGGGGGATTTCCAGAATCGGCGCATCGGGATCATGCAGGTTTTTGCGAAACAAACGCGGGATCAGGTTTTCGTGGGTTTGCCAATAAATCCAGTTCCGGCTCAGGAAATAGTCACCCAGAAACCGCGTGTCAGTGGCGGCAAAAACGCATTGCGCCTTGGCGATGTTGTCTATTGGTGCCAGCAACAGATCGCCCGCGGAATAAGAGCCGTTTTCGGCAGGCGAAAAGGCAATGTGCGTGGCGTTGAAGTCTTTGCTGGATTTCAGCGGCAGATCAAGCTGTCGGTGATCCGAGCCGACAAAAACACGCGATTGGCCGATGTCCAGGTAGCGGATGAAAAACATCCGGGCAGGCCCGTCGCGGGTGATTTCGGCATGGGCATAAAGGGAGACATCGTTTTTGTCGCCTTGAAAAACAATCGGCGCGTCGTCGATGTTCTGCCCGCGTTTCAAGAGCTTGGCCACGCGGGGCCAGCCGGATGTGGTGGCATTGCCCGCGCCGGCACTGGTACAGATCAGCAAGGTATCCGCATCAATCCAAACGGCATCGGCCTTGGCCGCAGGGATGTCGAAGCCCTGCGCGGGTATGGTTTTGCCTGTGCAATCGAATTCCACAAAACGGCAGCGGTCAGAGCCGTCATCCGCAAGGGTCAGTAAAACCTGTTGCGGGTTGGCCGGATTGCCGCTGACACCGCGCCAAACCCAGTTGTGGTTTTCGCGCTGGCAAAAGGCATCAAGATCGAAAACCGCTTCCCATTTGCTGTTGGCAGAGGGTGTTTTCTGTGTGGGAAGCCGCTGCCAGATGCCCTTGGGATTATTGCTGTCCTGATGGAAATCAAACCAGTATTCACCGCGTTGGCGATAGCTGAATGGCTTGTCCGGATCCTGCAATATATCGGCAATGGTGGCCTTGTCCTGTTCGAACAAAGCATCGAACAGGGCGTTTTCGGTTTCCTGATTGCGGGCCTGAACAAAGGTGCGGGTGTCTGCGGTGTTTTGTTCTAGCGAAAGGTAATCATCGGTTTTGATTTGGTTCAGCCTTGATTGCGGGATGGCGCCAGCACCAGTGCTTCGCCTTTCAACACCTTTTTATCCCCGACCGCGCAGACACAATCAAGCCGCACACGGCGTTTTTCGGGGAATATCTCGGCGACGGTAATGGTGGCGGTGACATGATCGCCCGGCCTTACCGGGGCAAGAAATTGCATGTCCTGTTTCAGATAAACCGCGCCATGGCCCGGCAGCTGTTCGCCAATGATCGCCGACAATAGCGCACCGGTCAGCATGCCATGGGCAATGCGCCCGTTGAACATGGTGCTATCCGCATATTCGTCGTTCAGGTGCAACGGGTTGTAATCCTCGCTGACCTGCGCATAAAGCTGAATTTCATGGTCGGTAAAGGTTTTGGAAATGGAGCGGGCAAGCCCCACATACATATCCTCGATATAAATAGTGCCGATTTCGATGTTTGAACGGGGCATGGGCATGGCCTTTGGTTATGGGGATTGGTCCGTGGTTTAGGCAGGGCTTTGGGTTACGTCAAGGCTGGTCACGCAATGAAGATACAAAAAGGTTGGGCGGATTGTAATATTGTTGCGCGTCTATCGCAGATGCCCGATGGCATAGGTGGTCCCCGCCTGCGAGGTTTTCAGAAAGGCTTCGAGCTTCTCCGGATCCGGCTGCCCGTCGGTGCCGGTTTCCGCAGCGGCCAGACCGCCGGTAATAAACAGGCTGTCGAGGTCCTCTTGCAGCGCCCCGCGAATATCGGTGTTGATGCCATCGCCGATCACGATGATCTTCTTGTCAATCACCACCCGCTCGAGCAGCGCCGTCAGGCGATTGCGGGCCAGATCGAAAATCGGCGGATGCGGTTTGCCGAAATAGAACACCTCGCCGCCGCGCTCTGCATAAGCCTGCGCAATCGCGCCAGCACAGTAAATGCGCTTATGGCCCAGATCCACCATGATATCCGGATTGGCGCAGAGCATTTTCAACCCGCGATTTTTGGCATTCAGCAGGATTTCCGCGTAATCATCCGGCGTTTCTGTCTGATCGTCAAACAGGCCGGTACAGACCACGGCCTCTGCCTGATCGATCGGCACGCGGGTAATATTGGCCAGACCGGGGATGAAATCGGACGGCTCGAAAAACGGCAGATCGCGTTCGGGGCCGATGTGAAACACCTTTTGCCCGAAACTGCCCGCCGCCAATGCCGCGCGCGCGCTGTCGCCGGAGGTGGCGACCTCCTGATAAATATCACGCGGCACGCCCAGCCCGTCGAGCTGTTCGATCACCGATTGTTTGGGGCGTGGCGAATTGGTCAGCAACAACACCGTGCCCCCCTGATCGCGGAATTTCGCCAGTGCGGCCACGGCCTCGGGAAAGGGGGCAACGCCGTTGTGCAAACAGCCCCACAGATCGACAAAGGCGACCTCGTAACTGTCGGAAATTTCGTCAAAACGGGTGATGATGCGGGTCATGGGAATAGCCTGTGTTTGCGGGTTTTCCCCTGTTAACAGCCCCGACACAGCCCCGCAACGGTCAGGCGCGGCTTTTCTTGCGCTTCAGCGCAGCTTCGCGGCGGGCCACATACAGGGTGGAGGAAACGATAACCGCCGCCCCGATCAGGGTGGCGGTGTCGGGAAGCTCGTCAAACAGCACATAGGCCGCCCCCCCGATCAGCACCAGCCGCAAATAGGTTATCGGGGCCAGAACGGCGGCCTCGGCATGGCGATAGGCTTGCAAATCCGCCAGATTGCGCAGCCCCCCGCCGATAATCAGCAACCCGATTGCCAACCAGGCCCCGATACCGGTGGGAATCTCCCACACGGGCGCTGCCAAAGGGATTGAAATGATCGCGGTCAACACCACCGAGGAGGTAAAGGCCGACAGCGGGCCATCGGCCTCGGCAATGCCGCGCGACATGGAAAGCGCGGTGGCAAACAGCAGCGAGCTGGCCAGGGCGCTCAGCATACCGAGCTGCAAAGGGGCACCGCCCGGGCGCAGGATAATCAAGGCCCCGATAAAGCCCACCGCAATCGCGGCAATCCGGCGCGGGCCGATCTTCTCGCCATGGATAACGACGCTTATCAGGGTGGCAAACACGGGGGCAGTGAACATCAGCACCGTGGCCGTGGCCAGCGGAATCGTGGCGATGGTGTAAAACCCGAGATGGGTAGAAATCCCGATGGCGGTGCCACGTGCCACATGCAGCCAGGGTTTGGAAAACCGCAGATTGCGGCGCAGCGGCGAAAACAGGATCACCAGCACCGCCAGCAAACCCATGGTCAGTACCGAGCGGAAAAGCACGATCAGACGCGAATCAAACTCGCCTGCCAATTGGCGCACTGTCAGGGTCATGATGCTGGCGGCACAGACCGACAGCAGGATCCACAGGATCCCGCGCTTGTTGTCGCGTTCCTTGACAGGGGGCACAGGCAGGGCATTTGCCCCGGGACCGGGGATCAGGGGCTTGGATGTGGGGCGGGGCATAGAGGAAATCCGGTTAATGTGTTAACAACTTATCGTCGATTGCCCGCAAGCGCAATCGTCAGTGGCGTCTTGCGCCGGATTGTTTTACAAGGCTGGCCAAACAAAGGGAGCCATGGCCATGAGCGAGACCACACAATCAGACGATCACAAAGCACGGGCTTCAGCCTGGTTTCGCAGCCTGCGTGACCAGATCGTCGCCGCATTCGAAGCATTGGAAGACAGCCAGACCAGCGGGCCTTTTGCCGATCGTCCTGCAGGCAGGTTCGAGGTCAGTAAAACCACCCGCGAACAGGGCGGTGGCGGTCTGATGTCGGTGATGCGCGGCGGGCGGGTGTTTGAAAAGGTCGGGGTGAATATTTCAACCGTGTACGGCACCCTTGGCGAACGCGCCCAAATGGCCATGGCAGCGCGCAAGGGCCTGCCCGGCATGAAAGAGGACCCGCGTTTCTGGGCCTCGGGCATTTCGCTGGTGGCCCATATGCAAAACCCGCATACGCCGGCGGTCCATATGAACACCCGCATGTTCTGGACCCCGCATGCCTGGTGGTTCGGCGGTGGAGCCGATCTGAACCCCTGTATTGAATACGAACAGGACACCGCAGATTTCCACGCAGCCCTGCGGGAGCACTGCAACCGCCACGATCCGGAGTATTACGACCGTTTCAAAGCCTGGGCCGACGAATATTTCTTCGTGCCGCACCGCGGCCGCGCGCGCGGGGTCGGGGGTGTGTTTTACGACGATCTGAATACAGGCGACTGGGAGGCGGATTTTGCCTTTACCCAGGATGTCGGCCGCGCCTTTTTGCCTGCTTTTGTGCCGGTCACCGAACGGCGGCGCAATACGCCCTGGAACGAGGCCGACAAAGACGCACAACTGGTGCATCGCGGGCTGTATGCGGAATATAATCTGGTTTATGATCGCGGCACCAAATTCGGCCTTGAAACCGGCCATAACGCCGATGCTGTGCTGATGAGCCTGCCGCCGATGGCAAAGTGGGTGTAGAGATTCTTTTCGAATTCGTCCAAATATCCCCGCCGGAGGCATAAAAGTTTTAATGCCTCCGGCGGGGATATTTATGACGAATTCGAAGTAGAGATCAGGTTCAGCCCCCTAGACGTGGTTATGTACTGCCAGTTCCTGTGCGATGCCGCCCACGGTTTCCATCCAGCGATCCACCAGATCGGGGCGGCTTGGTACGGCGCTGACACCTGGCGGGATGTCGCCCTGTTTTACGGCCTCAACCGCCAATGATACCGGAATGGAAACCAGCTTTGCCATGGCGGTTGCGGTTTCATCGCCCCAGGCGTCCATGGTGTAGGTTTTGTGGTAAACGGTTTTGCCATCGCGTTCGGCCTTGAGCGCTACAAACATCACCACCCGATCCGGATCGTTTTCGCCGTAAGCATTGTCGCGCCAGAACTGTTCGGACATTTCCTTGAGCCGCGCATCGCCTGCGTCGCCGCTCAGGGTTTCCACTTCGGTAAACACATCTGCCCAGGCCTCGGCCCAGCCGTTCAGGCGCAGGGTGCCGCGCACGAATTTTTTGACTTTCCAGTCGGGATCAAATTTGTAATCCGCCATAAACGGCAGGCTGTCGCGGTTGGGGTAGACCTCGAAGGTTTCCGGTGTGCTCAGCGGGGCCTCATAGCTGGAAATCGCATCCCAGGGCCGTGCCACGTTCAGTTCCTTGAAGTCGTCGATGGAGCGGGACGGGGAGCGCAGTGCTTTGAGGACGCCGAGCGGTGACCAGCTGAATTTGTATTTGAACGGATTCGGGTTTTTCGGAATGCCGCCACAATAGGATGTGAACGACAGTTCGTTTGCCGGATCATAGGCCTTTGAGGCCCGATAATCCGCCACCAGCCAGTGGGCCATGGCGTGATCAATACCCGGGTCAAGGCCGACCTCGTTCATCAGGGTCAGACCGGCCTTTTTCGCCGCCTCGTCCAGTGCGCGCATTTCCGGTGAGATATAGGAGGAGGAGACGAAATGCGCGCCCTTTTGCAGGCACAGCTCTGCCAGCGGCACATGCCAGTCACCGGGCAGCATGGACACGAGAATATCGCCTTTGTTCAAGGATTCGGTGATTGCCGCCATGGAAAAGGCGCGAATTTGTTGGGTCAGGTCGCCCACTGCGGCCTGTGCCTTGTCGATGGTGCGGTTCCAGACCATTACATCATGGCCGTTTTCAATCAGGCGGCGGATGCCGGGAACCGCAGACAGGCCGGTGCCGATCCAGTGAATTTGTGTCATGGGAGTTTCCTTTCTGCGCGCTTGGCCAGATGCGTCAACGCGGTGATGGTGTGGTCGGGGCCGTGGGCTTGCAGGGCCGTAAAATCGTGAAACAGGCGGTTTTCCTCGGGCGTGAACAGGCAGGTTTGCGTGCCAGCTGCCTTGCCCGCTGTAATGTCCACATGGGAATCGCCAACGATCAGCGTGGTTGCCGGATCGGCCCCCAGATTGGCCAGCGTGGCGGTAAAAGGTTCCGGATCGGGCTTGCGTTCAGAGACTTCGTCCCCGGCGATGATGCTGGCAAAATACCGGCCGAGCCGGCGCGGGGCCAGTGCCGTATCGATCAGCCGGCGCGGGCTGGAAGTGACAAGCGCCATTTCAACGCCCTGTTCTGCCAGCCCTTCAAGGGTTTCCAGCGCCCCGTCATAAAGCGCAATGCTTGCCAGATTATCATGCACATAATCGCGGGTGTCGCGAAACATCTGTGCCGGATCAAGCTCGGGAAAAGTCTTGGTGCTTTCCATGGGCGCGTGGAAAATCACCTGCATGATCTGGCTGTCGGACATGGTATAGCCCTGATTGGCCAGACCGGTTTTATAGCCTTCCAGCCACAAATGCAGGGTCATGCCAAGGGTGCCGTCCCAATCGAATATGATGCGGTCGAACTGCATCTACAGGCGCGCCATATGGGTGTCGAACACCGCTTTGGCACGGCCCCAGACACCGGCATCAATCCGGTCAAGCGTTCGCAGAGAGGGTAGCAGTTGCGCGGCGTAATCATCGGAGGATTCGATCGGCAGCATGGAGGGCAGGTTGTCGATCGCCATCACATCCAGCGGCGGGTTGCCCTGTGCCGCGCGGATTACCGGCGCATCAAAAGTGGTGGAATGGTCGTAAATCGGCACCGGATTGTAATCGGAATTCGGATCACAGGCCACATCCGCCACCACCGACAGGCGGCGCGGCGCGTTCAGGGCGGATTTGGGCACAAACACCGGCACACCCGGTTGCGCAAGGATGCAGTTCACAAACAGCGTATGGTCGAGGATTTCCGGAAACGGCCCGCCATGGGCGGTTTCGGCCATGTCCCATTTGGTGACCGACAGGCCAAGGGATTGCAGACAATCGCTTGCGCCTGTTCCCACACGACCAAGGGCCCCGATGACGATGGCATCGGGTTTTTCCGCGCCATTGGCCAGACCGGCCGCAAGGTCTGATTGCAATTCCGCCACCAGCGCATCGCGGCCCATGTAGACGCCCACGCTGGCCGGTCCGGGAATATCGCCTGCCTGTTGTGCCGCCCATGTTTTGATCCCCACAGCCGCGCCGGCAAATCCGGCCCAATAGCCAAAAGCGGCCACGCGGCGGCCGGTTTCATCCACCAGATATTCCAGGTCATAAAGCGTGCCGCCCCCCTGTTTGAACCGGTTCAACAGGGCCGGACCATCGGCCTGCCCCTTGAAAGCATGGCCGAACATGATGTGGCGGTGTTTTAGCGGGTTGCCGTCCTCCGGCAATTCCTTCAGGCCGAAAATGATCGCCTCCCCGGGGGCCTGTGGCCAGGACCCTTCCTCGGCGATGTTGCAACCGGTTGCTTCAAAACCGGCGAGCGGCATGGCGCGGCAAGAGGAGCGTTCCACCGTGACGGTAAAGCCGGCGTCCATCAGGGCGCGCACGCCTTCTGGAGTGATGCCGATACGTTGTTCATTTGCGCGCTGTTCGGCGCGTACCCAGAGGTGAGTCATAGCGTGATCCCGTGTTTTTCCCGATTGTTGGCGCAATCAGGCGCGGAATGCCAGCGCATTTTTGGCAAGCGGCGCAAACTGCTTGTTGCATGTCGTTAATCGGGTTGGCGAAGGGGCGGGGGGCGTGGTCTAAGAAAGGCAGCGCAAATTAACCGGATGTTATCCTATGTCTGACACAGTCGAATTTATCCTGAACGGAAAAACCGTTTCCGCCACTGCGGATGAAACCATCTGGGAGGTAGCCAAACGGGTCGGCACCGACATCCCGCATCTGTGCCATTCCGGGGCCAAGGGCTATCGCGCCGATGGCAATTGTCGTGCCTGTATGGTGGAAATCGACGGAGAGCGCACGCTGGCGGCCTCTTGTTTGCGTAAACCGGCGGCCGGCATGGTGGTGACATCGGATAACGCGCGGGCAACATCTGCGCGCAAGATGGTGATGGAATTGCTGCTGGCGGATCAGCCCCCCCGCGATCAGGCCCATGATGCCGGCGCGCATTTCTGGGATATGGCGGATGCGCAGGGGATCAGCGAAAGCCGCTTTCCGGCGCGCGAAAACATTCCGTTGCTCGACAGCAGCCATGTGGCCATGTCGGTTAACCTTGACGCCTGCATTGCCTGCAACCTCTGTGTGCGGGCCTGTCGTGAAGTGCAGGTGAACGATGTGATCGGCCTGTCCGGGCGCGGGGCAGATAGCCGGATCACCTTTGATCTGGCCGATCCCATGGGCGCGTCCAGCTGTGTTGCCTGTGGGGAATGCGTGCAGGCCTGCCCGACCGGCGCATTGATGCCGGCGGCGGTGCTGGATGACGTGCAGCGGGGCGATAGCCGTGATTTTGACCGTGAGGTGAAATCCGTCTGCCCGTTCTGCGGCGTTGGCTGTCAGGTCAGCCTGAAAATCCGCGACGACCGCGTGGCGTGGGTGGAGGGCATCGACGGCCCCGCCAACGAGGGCCGGCTCTGCGTCAAGGGGCGCTTTGGTTTTGACTACATCCACCATCCGCACCGGCTGACCACACCTTTGATCAGGCGCGAGGACGCCCCTGCCAAGGGGTTGAATGTGGATCCGGCCAACCTGCTGACCCATTTCCGCGAAGCCACATGGGAAGAAGCCCTGAATGCCGCCGCCGGCGGGCTTGCCGATCTGCGCGACCGCCACGGCGGGGCCAGCATTGCCGGTTTTGGTTCCGCCAAATGCACGAATGAAGAAGCCTACCTGTTTCAAAAACTGATCCGTCAGGGGTTTGGCACCAATAACGTCGATCATTGCACGCGGCTGTGCCATGCTTCTTCGGTGGCCGCACTGCTGGAAAATGTCGGTTCGGGGGCGGTGACCGCCACCTTTAACGAGATCGAAAACGCCGATGTGGCGATTGTGATCGGTTGCAATCCGGTGGAAAACCACCCCGTTGCCGCCACCTATTTCAAACAGTTCACCAAACGCGGCGGCAAGCTGATCGTGATGGACCCGCGCGGCGTGACGCTTGGCCGCTATGCCAGCCACCGGCTGCAATTTCGCCCCGGCACCGATGTGGCCATGCTGAATGCGATCATGCATGTGATCGTGGAAGAAGGCCTCTACGATGCCGAATACATCGCCAAATACACCGAAAACTGGGACGCACAAAAGGTGCATCTGAAGGATTTCAGCCCTGAAAAAATGGCCCCTCTGTGTGGCATTCCTGCCGATGATTTGCGCGAGGTGGCGCGTCTGTTTGCAAAGGCCAAGGCGGGGATGATCTTCTGGGGGATGGGCGTGTCGCAACACATCCACGGCACCGATAATGCGCGCTGCCTGATCAGCCTTGCGCTGATGACAGGGCAGGTTGGCCGCCCCGGAACAGGGCTGCATCCGTTGCGCGGGCAAAATAACGTGCAAGGGGCCTCTGATGCGGGGCTGATCCCGATGTTTATGCCGGATTATCAGTCTGTTACCGATGACGGGGTGCGTTCCGCCTTTAACGAAATCTGGCAGTCGGATACGGATTTTTCTGCTGAAAAGGGCCTGACCGTGGTGGAAATCATTCAGGCTATCCACGTGGATAAAATCAAGGGCATGTATATTCTGGGCGAAAATCCGGCCATGTCGGATCCGGATGTAGAGCACGCCCGTGCGGCGCTGGGAAAGCTGGATCATCTGGTGGTGCAGGATATTTTCCTCACCGAAACCGCCAATTACGCCGATGTGATCCTGCCCGCCGCCGCCTTTGCCGAAAAAACCGGCACCGTTACCAACACCAACCGGCAAGTACAGATGGGTCGTGCAGCCGTTCCGGCACCGGGGCTGGCGCGCGAGGATTGGCGCATTTCCACCGATCTGGCACGAAAACTGGGGCTGGATTGGGCCTATACCCACCCGTCAGAGATCTTTGCCGAAATGAAACAGGGGATGAAATCCCTTGCCAACATCACATGGGAGCGGCTGGAACGCGAGGCGGTGACCTATCCTTCGCTCACCCCCGATGATCCGGGGCAGGCCATCGTGTTTGGCGATGGCTTTCCGCGCCCTGATAAACGCGCGCGCTTCACCCCTGCCAGCATCATCGCGCCGGATGATGTGCCGGATGCGCAATATCCGATGATCCTGACCACGGGGCGCCAGCTGGAACACTGGCACACCGGCACCATGACGCGGCGCTCCAAAGTGCTGGATGCGGTGGAACCGGAGGCAAACTGCTCGCTGCATCCCAAAACCCTGCGCGCGCTGGGCGTGGCGGCGGGCGATATGATCCGCCTGACCACCAAACGGGGCAGCATCACCATCATGGCCCGCGCCGATCGCGCCGTGGCCCCCGATATGGTGTTTTTGCCCTTTGCCTATGTCGAAGCGGCGGCCAACTTGTTGACCAATGCGGCCCTTGATCCCTTTGGTAAAATACCGGAATTCAAGTTTTCGGCGGTAAAGGTGGAAAAAGCCCGAAACCTCGCCGCCGAATAACCCGCTTCCCCTTTCGAATTCGCCCCAATATCCCCGCCGGAGGCATAAAATCTTTGCATACCGGCGGCGAAATCTTACGCGTTCACAAAGTGTAAATCCCCGAACTGCCCCCGCAAAGCCGCTACATCATCGGCCAGCGTTTCCGGCACCTTGCTGTTCAGTGCCGCCACAAACAGATCCACCATCGTTCCCATGTTATCTACCGTCACCCCGAAACGCACGATTTCCGGTGTGCCGATGCGCAACCCGTTCAGATCGCCCGCTACCTCGGCAATCGGCAGCCCGATGCCACAGGTCAGAAAACCGGCGCGGCGCAGGTGTTTTGCGGCGCGCTGGCCCCCGCCAAATTCAGCGGCTTCAACCGCGAACTGGTGTGATTGGGTAAAACCGCCCTTGCCGGAAAACACCGGCACCCCGGCCGCATCCAGCCGCGCGGCAAATTCCTGCGCCACCTCTACCATGGTGCGGGCATAATCCTCCCCGTGGTCGCGCCAATCCAGCAGTGTCATGGCCAGCGCCGCCGATTTTCCCGCATCGAAATTCGCGGTCATTCCCGGAAAGGCAATGGCGTCCAGTCGTTCGGCAATTTCCGCATCATTGCTG
>JALWOO010000762.1 GCA_027083485.1 Amylibacter sp.
GTCGCCTAGGGTCCTGACCCTAAAATCGCATTGCTGTCATCCTTCAGGCTGGCCAGAAAACTGCGCGCGGCAAGCGAGAGTTTCTTGCCCCGCAAATACACCGCATACCAGCGCCGGATCAGGGGGAAACCCTCCACATCCAGAATGGCAATGTGGTTGTTGGTCAGCTCCAGCCCCAGATTGCGCCGCGACAACACCGAAATGCCCAAACCGGCCATGACCCCCTGTTTGATCGCCTCGGCATTGCCAAGCTCCATATAGGGCGTAATCTCCAGCCCTTGAGCCGCAAACAGCCGTTCAACCGCCTGACGGGTACCTGACCCCGGTTCGCGCACCAGAAATCGTGCGGCGCTGATATCTTGCAGGCTGATATTCCGCTTGCCCGCCAGTGGATGATCCGGCGCGGCCACGACCACCATTTCATTATCAATGATCGGCGTGGCCTCCACCGCGATGCCGTCGGGCACCTGCCCCATGATCAAAAGATCATCCTGATTTGACCGCAACCGTTCCAGCACCTCGGCCCGGTTGGTGATGGTCAGGCGGGGTTGAACCTCCGGATGGACCTCGACAAAGGCCCCCAACAGATGCGGCATGAAATAGGCAGCGGTGGTGATAACGGCAATGCGCAGCTCGCCTTTGACCACGCCCTTCAGCTCATCCGCCAGTTCCCCGAGCGCCCCGACCCGCACCAGTATATCCTGTGTCAGGGAATACACCTCGCGCCCCGCCGCCGTCAGATGCATCTTGCGCCCTGCCTTTTCCAGCAGCGGCAGGCCCAGCGTTTTACTGAGCTTGTCCACCTGCATCGACACCGTTGGCTGGCTTAAATGCAGGGTTTCTGCCGCACGGGTAAACCCGTCAAGACGCACCACAGTTTCAAAAATCTGCAACTGTCGCAAGGTAACATGGGGCAGCAACAAAGAGGCGGAACGCGTAGGCATAGGTTTTTCTCTATAGCTATGATAGAAACAATCGATTTTTATTTATATTCAATTTCGACTATTTGTCCAGTACGCGGCAATTTCCGCACCAGAATTTTTCCCCGAGGAGGACTACCATGCTTGACCAAACCAGCCGTTACAGCGACCTGAGCCTGAAAGAAGAAGACCTGATTGCCGATGGCAAACATGTTCTTGCGGCCTATAAAATGAAACCTGCCGACGGGTTTTTCGATTATCTGGGCACGGCGGCGCATTTCTGTGCTGAATCATCTACCGGCACGAATGTGCAAACCGTGACCACCGATGATTTCGCCATGGGGCTGGACGCGATCTGCTATGAGATCGACGAAGAAAACGAGCTGATGAAAGTCGCTTTTCCGATTGATCTGTTTGACCGCAACATTACAGATGGCCGTGCAATGGTTGTCTCCCTGATGACCTGTATGATCGGCAACAATCAGGCCATGGGCGATGTCGAGTATGCAAAACTGCTCGATTTCTATGTGCCGCCGAATTTCCTGCGCCTGTTTGACGGCCCTGCAAAAGGCATCAAGGACATGTGGCGCATTCTGGGCCGTCCATTGGAAAATGGCGGCATGATTGTGGGGACGATCATCAAGCCGAAACTGGGCCTGCGTCCAAAACCCTTTGCCGATGCCTGCTACCAGTTCTGGCTCGGTGGTGATTTCATCAAGAATGACGAACCACAGGGCAATCAGGTTTATGCCCCGATGAGAGAATCCATTCCGTTGATCGTTGACGCCATGAAACGGGCGCAGGACGAAACCGGTCAGGCCAAATTGTTCTCGGCCAATATTACCGCTGACGACCCGGCCGAAATGATTGCCCGCGGCGAATACATTCTGGAAGAGTTCGGCTTTATGGCGGAAAACGTGGCCTTCCTTGTGGACGGTTTTGTCGGCGGCTGTGGCATGATCACAAACGCGCGTCGCAACTTCCCGAACCAGTTCCTCCACTATCACCGCGCCGGTCACGGCATGGTCACAGGCGAAGAATCCAACCGGGGTTATACAGCTCTCGTGCATATGAAATGGGCGCGGATGTCCGGTGCTTCCGGCATTCACACCGGCACCATGGGCTTTGGTAAAATGGAAGGCTACAAGAGCGATACAGTTCTGGCTGATGCGCTTATGCACGATGTGTCCGTAGGCACCCATTACACCCAGCCATGGGAAGGCATGGCCCCGACATCTCCGATTATTTCCGGCGGTATGAACGCGGTGCGTTTGCCGGGCTTCTTTGAAAACCTCGGCCATTGTAACGTGATCCAGACCTCCGGCGGCGGCGCATTGGGCCACAAAGACGGTATCGCGGACGGTGCCAAATCCTTGCGTCAGGCCTATGAAGCATGGCAGCAGGGTGCCGATATCATCGAATTCGCCAAAGAGCACAAAGAATTCGCCGGTGCCTTTGAATCCTTCCAGAGCGATGCAGATGCCATCTATCCGGGCTGGCGCGAAAAACTGGGTGTGCATAAATAGGCATACCGGTATTCCTACCCCGTCTTGCGGCGGGGTAGGGGTCTTTATCAAAGAGCTGCACAGCCTGCATTTCTTTCATAAAGATCACAAATAAAAAGGGTGAAACAATGAGCGCCGCAGACCAGTTCCGCATCAATGAAGAACCGTTTTATCAGGCAACAGCCAATGAAATCGCGCTGTACGAAACCGCCTATGCCTGCCGCTTGCCGGTGATGGTCAAAGGGCCTACCGGCTGCGGCAAATCGCGGTTCGTGGAATACATGGCGTGGAAACTGCAAAAGCCGCTGATTACGGTGGCCTGTAACGAAGACATGACCGCCGCCGATCTGGTCGGGCGGTTTTTGCTGGATGAAACCGGCACCCGCTGGCAGGATGGTCCGCTGACTGTTGCCGCACGGATCGGGGCGATTTGCTATCTGGACGAGGTCGTCGAGGCCCGTCAGGATACCACGGTTGTGATCCACCCCCTGACCGATCACCGGCGGGTTTTGCCGCTGGACAAAAAGGGCGAACTGCTTGAAGCCCATCCGGATTTCCAATTGGTGATCTCCTATAATCCGGGCTACCAAAGCCTGATGAAGGACCTGAAACAGTCCACCAAACAACGCTTTGCCGCGCTGGATTTCGATTATCCCACCGAGGACACA
>JALWOO010000763.1 GCA_027083485.1 Amylibacter sp.
ACGGGTGCGAAACTGGCCCGCCCCTATGCGCAGGTCTGGTTGGCAGAGGCGCAGGCAAGCAAAGGCGCGCTGGATCAGGGGCTGGCGCTGGTGCAGGAGACGCTCGTCTTTACGGAGCGGGCGGGGGAGGTCTATTTCGACGCGGAATTATGGCGTGTGCTGGCGGATTTACGGGCGCAAAAAGGCGGGCAAGAAGCCGAAAAAGCCGAGGCCGATCTGACTCGATCCATGCAGGCATCCGCCAAAAGCGGGGCCTATCTGTTGCATTTGCGCGCCGCCACGCAATACGCGCGATTGTTGCACCGGCTCGGGCGTTCAACAGAAGCAGAGACCCTTTTAAAAACCGCAATGGAAGTCACGGATTTTTCCCCTGAATTGCTGGACATGGCCGAGGCCCGAACGGTGCTGGCAGAGGTTTCAACCCCGTAAAGGCATGTTAGGTCCTGACCCTAGAGGCAATCCCGCGCGATAACCTCTTTGTAATCTTTGGAAAAAACCAGCTTGTCACTTTCATAGGCTTCAACCCGTGCGCTCAGATAGAAGTTTTCCCGATCTGAATGCATGTGGCAAAAACTCTCGGTGCGCAGACACCAGTTTTCGCGTTTCAAAACGGTGCTCCAATGGGTTTTGCCACGGGCAGACAGCGGATCTTGCGGATGGATTTGCCACCATTCCCGCGCGATTGTATCGGTGATCAGGCCGTGGTCGCCATCCTCCACCGCGCCAAAATCGTCGATGATTTCCAAAGTGGTCAGGCCGGTTTGCGGATCATGGCGGGTTTCGCGCTGATTGCTGGCCGCGCGCAGGGTGATGACATCCCATTCCGGCGCGGCCTCTGGCGGCAAAAACACCACTGGTTCGCCGGTTTCCGCCAGCAAGGGCAAAGCCACCTGCCCGCCAACAAGCGTCAGACAACTGGCCGTTGGCGCAGGCCAGACCAGCGGCCAATAGGCATTGGAGACAGACAAGCGCAACCGGTGGCCGGCGGGCAGTTCATAGGCGATTTGATCGAGCTTCAGGCGGAGTGTAACCGGCGTTTGCAGCGGCATCGGTTCGGGCTGTGCCGCGCTCTGGCGGTGGGTCAGGTTCAGCACGCCATAGGTGATCCGGCTCACCTGCCCGTCCGGATGCACATCGTTCAGGCGCACCGCAATTTGCGCCACCGGCGCATTGCTGGACAGGGTCAGGGTGATTTCCGGCGCCCCCACAATCGCCAGAGGCTGCGGCAGGGGCGCGCCGTCAAAGCACAGGGATTGCGCATCATCGCGGCGCTGGTCGCCGGGCAAATCCGGCCCCTGCCAGATCGCGCAATATTCGCCGCTGTCGCGCCCCGTATCGGCGGGGCTGTCGATCGGCAGGCTAAACGGTTCCGGCCGATCCCCCAACACCCCTGCCCCGAGATGCAGGGCAAGGCGGGGCGCATTGCGGAAATCCTGCGCCACCCAGCGGCCCTTGCGGGTGGTATAGCTTTGCTGTGGCGGCTCGCTCTGCATCAGATACAGGCGCAAATCCGGGTCCTGTTCAACACCGGTTTCGATCCCCTTGAGCCAGCGATCCCACCAGCGCAGGGCCTCTTGCAAAAACCCGATACGCGGTTCCGGCGTGGCCATATGCGGGTATTTGTGAATCCACGGCCCGATGATGCCCTTGACCGGCACCGACAGGTTTTCCAGCAGGTTTTGCACCGTATTCTTATAGCCGTCCCCCCAGCCGCCAATGGCCAGAACCGGTGCCTGAATGGCGCTGAAATCCTCGCAAACCGAGCCATGCCGCCAATAGGCGTCACGGCGCTGATGCCGCAGCCACTTTGCTGCCAGAAACGGGTTGACCTCCAGCCGCTCGCGCCACATGTCGCGCCATTTTGCCGCCACCACGGCCCGATCCGGTGCCAGCGAGGAATAGGCCAGCATCGTCGCCCCCCAGCCAAGGTTTTCATTCAGCAGACAGCCGCCCTTGAAGTGGATATCATCGGCAAACCGGTCTGCGGTTGAACACAGGGTAATCACCGCCTTGAGCGGTTCCGGCTGCAAGGCCGCCAGTTGCAACCCGTTAAAGCCGCCCCAGCTAATGCCCATGATCCCCACCTGCCCGCTGCACCAGTATTGCGCCGAAATCCAGTTGATCACCTCTACCCCGTCGGCCAGTTCCTGCGGGGTGTATTCATCGGTCATCACGCCTTCGCTGTCGCCGGTGCCGCGCAAATCGACCCGGATGCAGGCATAGCCGTGGCTGGCGAAATAGGGGTGGGTCAGCATATCGCGCGCGCAGGTGCCATCCCGTTTGCGATAGGGCAGATATTCCAGAATGGCAGGCACCGGTTTGCGGCCGGATCCTTCCGGTATCCACATCCGCGCCGACAAACGGGTGCCGTCGGGCAGGATAATCGGCATATCAGGCGTTTCCACAACGCGACAAGGGCCAAGCGGCATGGCGACCTCCGGTTTGGTTTCGCGCCAAGCATGACACGGGATTTACGGTTGGTAAACCATGCTGATGCTTGACTTTTCGATCCTGTGGCGATGAACATCACAGGAACGCAAAAGGGAATGCCATGCAGACGATTTATGTGATTGAACACGCAGATTATCCGCCTCCGGATACGGGGCAGGTTTTCTTGCGGGAAAAGGGTTTCAATGTGGTCACCGTGGCCCCCTGCAACGGGGATGTTTTGCCGATACTGGATCAGAATACCGCCGGTGTGATGATTATGGGCGGCGGGGAAATGCTGACCGATCTGCATAAATACCCCTATCTGCAGGATGAAATCGCCTTTGTCGGGCAGGTCATGGCCTGCAATATTCCGCTGCTGGGCATTTGCCTTGGCGCCCAGATCATCGCCATGGCCAACGGCGCGCGGGTTGGCCCGCATCCGGAGGGGCTGGCAACATTCGGGTTTCTCGCGGTGCAGCCGGTTGAAGCGGATTTTGTGCCCGAGGGGTTCAAGGCCTTTTGCGGCAACACGCAAGGGTTTGACCTGCCGGAAAATGCAACCTTGCTGGCCACCGGCAACCCCTTTCCCAATCAGGCCTTTCGCATCAAGGATCGCTGCATCGGGTTGCAATTCCACCCCGAACTGACCCGTGAAACCCTGAGCGACTGGCAAAAACGGGCGGGTGACTACATGAAAAAGCCGGGCACCCACAGTTTTGAACAACAGGACACCGGTTTTGCCTGCTATGGGGCAGCAGCGCAGGGATGGTATCGGGCGTTGTTGACGGGGCTGTTCAAACCGCAATGCAGTGCTGGCTGTAAATAACGGAGTGTCGGGAAAATGGATTTTCATATCTGGCTGACCTTTGTTGCGGCCTCAAGCGTGCTTTTGCTCATTCCCGGCCCGACGATCCTGCTGGTTCTGAGCTATGCGCTGAGTCAGGGCAAAAAAGTGGCGCTGGCCACGGCGCTTGGTGTGGCGCTGGGGGATTTCATCGCCATGAGCGCCTCGCTCGCCGGGCTTGGGGCGCTGGTGCTGGCGTCTTCGGCGGTTTTCATGGTTCTGAAATGGGTCGGGGCGATCTATCTGGTATATCTGGGCGTGAAACTGTTCCGCTCGGCCCCTGATGCTACGCTCGGGGATATGGGCAAGCTGAAACAGACCAGCGCGGCGCAAGTCTTTGGCCATGCGACCCTTGTCACGGCGCTCAATCCCAAATCCATCGTATTTTTCATCGCCTTTGTGCCGCAATTTGTTGTGCTGGATACACCGCTTTTGCCCCAGTTCGCCATTCTGGTTGCCACTTTCGTCGGTATGGCCGCCCTGAACGCGCTGGCTTATGCATTGATGGCTGATAAATTGCGCAGCAAAATAGCCCGCCCGCCGGTGCTGTGCCGGCTGTCGCAACTGGGCGGCTGTGCGCTTGTGACCATGGGCATTGTCACGGCTGTTTACAAACGGGCATAAGCTGCCCTATCCCCGATTTGAAACCTGAAAAAACATCATTCCCCATCCGGAGAAACCCCCATGACCCTTCCTCATCACGGCGGCAAGCTGTTGATCGACGCGCTTGTTCAGCAAGGCGTAAACCGTGTGTTCTGCGTTCCGGGTGAAAGCTATCTTGCCGCGCTTGACGGGCTGTATGAGTCCGGTGTGGAAACCATTGTCGCCCGACAGGAAGGCGGCGCTACCATGATGGCCGAGGCCCACGGCAAACTGACCGGCAAACCGGGGGTGGCTTTTGTCACCCGTGGGCCGGGGGCGACCAATGCCGCCAGCGGGGTGCATGTGGCGTTTCAGGATTCAACGCCGATGGTGCTGTTTATCGGGCAGGTCGCCAGCGATCAACGGGACCGCGAGGCCTTTCAGGAGGTGGATTATCGCGCCATGTTCGGCCCTCTGGCAAAATGGGTGGCAGAGGTCGACCGCGCGGACCGCTTGCCGGAATATGTGTCGCAAGCCTTTCATGTGGCGCAAAGCGGGCGGCCCGGGCCGGTGGTTCTGGCCCTGCCCGAGGATATGCTATCCTCTGCCTGCGATGCGCCGGTGGTTGGCCCTGCGGTGCTGGCCTCCGGCAAGGTGGCGGATTCCGATGTGACCGCCATGATCGAGCTTTTGCAAGGGGCGGAACGTCCGTTTGTGATTGTCGGCGGTGGCGGTTGGTCCGCAGAGGCGGCAAAGGCGCTCGGGGAATTTGCGCAAGGGTTGGGCCTGCCGGTTGGCGCATCTTTTCGCTGTCAGGATTATCTGGATAACCGCCATCCCTGCTATGTGGGGGATGTGGGCATCGGCATCAATCCGGCGCTGGCGGCGCGGGTGCGGGATGCGGATGTGATCCTTGCCCTTGGTGCGCGGCTGGGGGAAATGACCACCAGCGGCTATACCTTACTGACCCCGCCGCAACCGCAACAGCGGTTGATCCATGTGCATGCGGATCCGTCCGAATTGGGCCGCGTTTACCGCCCGACGCTGGCGATTGCCGGCCGCGCGGGGGCCGTGGTGCAACAACTCGCGGATCGGGTGCGGGGCAAGAGTGCGGATCAGACCCGCGTGGCACAGGCCCGCGCGGAATACGAGGCATGGCAACACCCCGAAGAAACCCCCGGCGATTTAAAGATGGAACAGGTGATCGCGCATCTGAATGCGGTGTTGCCGGATGATGCGATCCTGACCAATGGCGCGGGGAATTATTCCGCCTGGCTGCACCGCTATTACCGCTATCGCGGCTGGCGCACGCAATTGGCCCCGACCAGCGGGTCCATGGGCTATGGCCTGCCCGCCGCCATTGCCGCCAAGCTGCAACATCCTGAACGGGAGGTGATCTGTCTGGCGGGGGATGGCTGTTTCCAGATGGTGTCACAGGAATTCGGCACCGCCTGCCAATATGGTGCAAATGTGGTGGTTCTGGTGGTGAATAATGGCATGTATGGCACCATTCGCATGCATCAGCAGGGTCGTTTTCCCCATCGTCCCAGCGGCACCACGCTGGTCAATCCGGATTTCGCCGCACTGGCCAAGGCCTATGGGGCCTATGGGGCCACCGTCACCGATACGGCCGGTTTTGCGGATGCTTTTGCCGCGGCGCGCGTGGCCGGGCGGCCTGCGATACTGGATTTGCAGATTGATCCCAATGCGCTGTCCCCGCGCTTGCGGCTTGAATCCGAATAGAATATTGGACGGCCGGGGGCGCTGCCCCCGGACCCCCGGGATATTTCTAGAAAATGGAAATGGGGGTCAGGCTGTTTGATACAGGCGGTCAATAATCGGGCATTCGGGGATATCGCCTTTGCTGCATTGGGCCAGCATGTCGGAGAGGGCGGTTTCCAGCCGGTGCAGTTGGGCGATTTTTTCGCGCACCGAAGCAAGGTGGCTGGCGGTTAGGTCGTGGACCTCGCCACAGGTGAAATCGGCGCGGTCCACCATATCGAACAGCCCGCGGATTTCCTCCAGACTGAACCCCAGCCCGCGCGCATGGCGAATAAACGACAGGCGCTTGAGCTGATCGTGGTTATACTGCCGGTTGCCCCCCGCCGTGCGATCCGGTTCCGGCATCAGCCCGATGCGTTCGTAATAGCGGATGGTTTCAATATTCACGCCGGTTTCACGCGACATCTGGCCGATGGCATAGCCTCGCGTGTTTGTGATCTCTGCCATTGGAAAAACCTCTTTTATCTGTAGTTACTACAGATCGTATACAGCAATTGAACGAAATTGCGAACAGGTTTGAAAATGAGCGAAACAACACAATCCCTGCGCCCCCCCGTGGATGACAACCGCAAAGCCAAGATCATTGCGGCCGGCGGTATCCTCGGAGCAATCGGGGCCTCGACCTGCTGTATTGTGCCGCTGATCCTGTTCAGCCTTGGCATTTCCGGCGCATGGGTGGGCAACCTGACGGCCCTCACCCCCTATAAACCGATCTTTATCACCCTGACGCTGGCCTGCCTCGGCTATGGCTATTGGCTGGTGTATCGCAAACCCGAAACCTGCGCCGAGGGCAGTGCCTGTGCGCGCCCCTTGCCGAACCGGCTGGTGAAAACTGCGCTTTGGGGATCAACGGTTTTGATCCTGATTGCGCTGTTCTGGAACTGGATCGCGCCCATTGTTGCCCCTCTCTTGCTTGGACTTTAAAGGAAAACCCCATGTTGAAAAAACTGACCGCCCTGACCCTGACCGCATTTATCACAGCAAGCCCTCTGTGGGCGGCTGAACAAATCGTCACCTTTTCCGTTCCCGGCATGTATTGCGCCAGTTGCCCCTTTATCGTGGAGGCCGCCATGGGCGATGTGGAAGGGGCGATTTCTGTAGATGCCGATTCCGAAACCCGCACCGCCAAGGTGGTGTATGACGATGCGCTGGCCACACCCGAGGACTTTGCCTCAGCATCCGCCATGGCCGGGTATGAAGCCGAAGTCATCGCCAACGGGTCCTGATACGATGTCGGAAAAATCACTGATGAAAGTCGGCGTTATCGGCACGATCACAGCTGCCCTGTGCTGTTTGGCGCAGTCGGCCTGTCGGCTCTGGTCGGATATCTGGATTACGTCCTGTTTCCGGCGCTTGGTATATTTATATTGCTCACGCTCTATGCGCTCTGGCGTAAACGGGTGCCGGGATTAAAGGAATAACCCCATGAAAGACTGTTGCGAAAGCAAAAAACCGGCTGGCTATGATTTGCTGGTCATCGGGGCCGGGTCTGCCGGATTTTCTGCCGCAATCACCGCGGCGGAAACCGGCGCCAACGTCCTGATTATCGGCCATGGCACTATTGGCGGCACCTGTGTCAACGTGGGCTGCGTGCCCTCCAAGGCGATGATCCGCGCGGTCGAGGTTTTGCACAACGCGCGCGTGGCCACCCGTTTTAACGGCATAACCGCTCGCGGCGAAATCACCGACTGGGCGGCACTGGTGCGCCAGAAACAGGGGTTGGTCGATGATCTGCGCGCGGCGAAATACACCGATATTCTGCCCAACTATCCGAATGTGGATTACATGGCGGGGGCGGCAGAGTTCAATTCCGATGGCAGCATCACCGTTGACGGCCAGCGTTTCAGCGCCGCCAAAACCCTGATTGCAACCGGATCCCGCCCGCATGTGCCGAATCTTGACGGGCTGGCGGATGTGGACTGGCTCGACAGCACCAGCGCGCTGGAAATGGAGGCCCTGTCTGCATCGCTTATGGTGATGGGGGGCGGCTATATCGGGGTGGAACTGGCGCAGATTTTTGCCCGCGCCGGTGTTGCCGTGACCCTCGTCACCCGCCACGGATTGTTACCAGCGGGGGAGCCGGAAATCAGCGCCGCCCTGACAGAGTATTTTGCACAGGAAGGCATCACGGTTCTGGACGCTCTGGCCTATCAATCCATCCGCCAACAGGGCGATCAGGTGGTCTTGAGCGCGAAACACAACGGCCAACCCCGCGAGATCAGCGCCGACCGCCTGTTACTGGCGACCGGGCGCGTGCCCAATTCCGACAGGCTTGCGCTGGATCGGGCGGGGATTGACACCGATGCCCGTGGCGGGATCATCACCAATGCGCAAATGCAGACCAGCCGCCCTGATGTTTTTGCCGCCGGTGACGTGACCGGACGGGACCAGTTTGTTTATATGGCTGCCTATGGGGCCAAAATTGCCGCCCTGAATGCGGTGGGCAATGCCGGTATGACCTATGACAACCATGCCATGCCCGCTGTGGTGTTCAGCGATCCGCAGGTGGCCGGCGTCGGCCTGACCGAAGCCGCAGCCCTGAAGGCCGGTCATCAGGTGGTGACATCGGTTCTGCCGCTGGAATACGTGCCGCGCGCCCTTGCCGCCCGTGATACGCGCGGGTTGATTAAACTTGTGGCAGATAAAGACAGCAAAAAGCTGCTGGGGGCGCATATCCTTGCGCCTGAAGGGGCCGACAGCATCCAGACCGCCGCAATGGCGATCCATGGGGGCCTGACCTATGAACAGCTCGGCGCGATGATTTTCCCCTATCTGACCACGGTAGAGGGGCTGAAACTGGCGGCGCAAACCTTTGAAAAGGACGTGGCAAAACTGTCCTGCTGCGCGGGGTAGGCCGTTTGAATGCAGTTGATGCAACGATTTGCCACGCTAAAACCGGCGGAATAAAGCCCAGAGGAACAGCGGCTTATATGGACGTCATCAAGATATAGGGTTAAATTTGGAACACCGGAAAACCGGTATTCCAACCCCTTTACCAAGGTGCCCCATGAAAACCCCATTTATCCTGACGATGCCTGTTCTGTGTGCCATGATCGCAGCAAGCAGCGTTGCAGCCTCCGAAACCGCCAGCCATGAATCCGTAGATGATGCCGTCATCGCCGAACAACGCGCCATGCTGGCCGAAAGTACCAAAGACAAAGGTTTTGGCCCCCAGTCCCCACGCGATATTGATGTCGCCACCGGCGCAAACCACCGCAATTTCGAAACGGCCCCGCCCTATGACGAAATGAACCTGTGCAATATCCACTTTCACGAAAATGCCGAACACAAAGGCGGGGAATTCACCGCCTATGCAGGCAATGGCGACGGTGAAGGCAACGGAACCGGCTATAAATACACAGGCCACCTGAGCGAAGCCGAACTGGCGCCGGTGGGTGAAGAATACGGCGTTACCCCCCATGGCAGCCTGATCCCCGGCGATACCATCGAGGTACATTATGTGTTCTCGACCGCCAAAGTCGCCCCTGGTCCGACACTCGGTTCCTGCCTGAGCGATGCCATCAAGAACCCGCAATTACGTGTTGAAACACAGGTTTATGTGTTGGTGAATGACGAAAACGCACTGGATTTCACCGAACTGACCCGGATCGGCACAGTCGATGATCTGAACCAGGCGCTTTATATCCCCACATTCACCGGCGATCCTGTGGTTTATGACGGTTCAACCACCGGTCCGGGCTATAATGAAAAAGGCTCGCCATTTCAGGTCACATGGAGCGTCCGCCCCAAGGTTGCCAAGGTAGACATCCGCACAGTTGGCGAATGGCTCAAGGGAAACGTGTTTGACGAAGACCACGCCCACGGCGTGCGTAATCTGGTGATCAATCCGGATCTGCTGTCGGTCATCGGCCAGTAAACATCAGGGCGTAAGCCCATAAACCGAAATATGTTCAAGGCATGAAGCCCTGCCTGTTTCATGCCTTGAATCAGGGGTAAATGTTGGCACCCAAGGGCTTCAACACCCAGGCAAGGGCGGCGGCATGTCGCCAAGTTCCAGTTTGTTTGTCGGTTCAACCCCTTCGATACGCGCGCGCACCATGCCAAGCGCCTTGACGATTTGGTCAGTCTGTTTCGGGTCAAGCTCCAGTTCTTTCAATCCCTCCAAAACCGCCTCTCGCGCTTTTGCCACGGCTTCGCGCCCCATATCGGTCAGCTCGATCATCACGCGCCTTTCATCCTTTGGGGATCGGACACGGGTGAGAACGCCGTATTCAGCCATCCGTTTGAGCAGAGGCGACAAGGTGCTCGCTTCCATACCCGCATATCTGGAAAGTTCCGAAACGGTCAGCGATCCGGCCTCTTCCAACGCTGAAAGCACTACGAACTTCGGGTAACTCATGCCGGTGTTGCCGAATATAGCCTTATAGAACCGGCTCAAGGCAAGGTTCAGCGAATATACGTTGAAGCAAAGCAGCTGCTCCAGACGGCCGTGTTCAGGTTGATCATTCATAGTCTGGCGAGCCTATAGCAAATTGTATGGGACGGAAAGGGTTGACTCATTTTGTCTTTGGTGCAAATGGTTCGTACACGAAACATTCTTGTGGAGAGATAAATTATGACGACCCTTACACGCCGCTCTTTCGGAATTGCTGCACTTGCTGCGCCTGCATTCATCACCGGGGCAGCCCCGCTGTTGGCACAATCAACTGTTCCGGCAGGCCAAACTGCTTCGGTTTTTGGTGCCACGATAGGCGCTTACCGGGTCACAGCCCTTCTTGACGGTATCTTGCCCATGAGCACCTCCTGGTTTCCCGGCGGTTCTCCGGCCTCCTTTGAAGCCGCGCTGGCAAAATCGGGGATTGCAGGCGAATCCATTCCCGCACCAATCAACGCTTTCCTGCTGCAATCGGACAGCGCAACGATTCTGGTCGATGCCGGTCTTGGTGGGCTTGATATGATGGGGCCGGGTTTCGGGCAGGTAAGTGCGGGCCTTGCCGTTCTTGGTCTGACACCGGAGGATATTGATACACTTGTTATGACCCATGCGCATCCGGATCATATCGGCGGTATGATCGGGGCAAATGGCGCGGCCTATCCCAATGCGGAACTGGTCGTGACAGGCCTCGAACACAAGTTCTGGACCGATGCGGGTATCATGGCACAGGCTCCGGACGCGCAAAAAGGCGGTTTCCAACTGGCCCAGACTGTATTTGCCGCCTATGCCGACCGGCTGATACTGGTTGAGGACGGGGCCGAAATAGCACCGGGTGTCACGATAGAGATCGTCCCCGGCCATACAATGGGGCATGCCGTGCTACATATCGACGGCGGCGAGCGCCAACTGTTGATGATTACGGACGCGGTCCACAACATTGATCTTCAGACCGCCCTCCCCGAACAGGGCATCATGTTTGACACGGATCCCGCCCTTGCCGCACAGTCCCGCATGCGTTTGTTTGACAGGGCCGCGGCTGATAAACTGTTGATCGCCGGTTGCCACGTGCATTTCCCGAGCTTTGGGCGCATCGTGCGGGCAGACGACGCTTACCGCTATGCGCCGACCAGCATACTGGACTGATTCACAAGTTTCCCACTTAGGAAAATTGCAGGGTTAACGCCCTGTCCACGCTTTCCAGAAACCGCGCGGCCGCAACCGGAAGGGTGCGGCCGCGTTGATAGCCGGCCACCAGCAAGCCGTTCGGCGCCTCAAGCGGCACCGCCGCCAGCCGGTCCTGCTGCAAATTCGGGCGCAGGTTGATCGCCAGACAAAAGCTCAGCGCCTGACTGTCCTGTGACATCAGCCGCAACAGATCAAGGCTGTTGGATTCCACAGCCGCTTCCAACGTCAGCCCCACTTTGTCCGCCGCCGTATCCAGCGCAAGCCGGATGCCTTCGGGGCGTTTGGGCAGCAGCAGCGGGTAATCGGTGCAATCATAAATCCGCAACCGTTTGCGCGTGGCCAGCGGATGATCCGCCGCCATCACGCAATACATTTGCTGCGCCCCCGTATAAACCGTCTGCATTTCCTTGAGCCGCAAAGGCTCGAACACAATCGCAATATCGCTGCTGTGATCCAGCAGAGACGCCTCTGCCTCGCCCCGCTCATACAGGTTGACACCAAAGCTCACCGCCGGAAATTCCGCCAGATGCGCCTTGATCAGATCCGGCAGGAAAAACGCCGCCATTTCCCGCGTGGTGGCAATATTGATATGGCCTGCCCGCATGCCCGACAGATCCGCTATCCGCGATTTCACCCGCTCCATATCCGCCAGCTGGTCGCGAATATGTTTGAGCAGGATTTCACCGGCGATATTGGGGCGCAAACCGGCGGGGTGGCGCTCGAAAATCTCCACGCCCAGCTCCTCTTCCACCCCCAATATGCGGCGGTTTAACGCGGAGGGGGTGATTCCCAGCTCTTCCGCCGCAGAGCGCAGG
>JALWOO010000764.1 GCA_027083485.1 Amylibacter sp.
ATCTATTACTTTGCTTGCAGTGGATAATATCCCCTTGCAAACCGTGTCGGGGCACCTGCTGGAATTGCCTGATCTGTATATTGGCGGAACATGGGCCGCACTGATTATCGGCGTTGTATTTTTATCGGCCTATGCCCGCCGCGTTACAGTGGAAACCTTTACCATGTCACAAGCCCTCGCAGCGACACAAATGGCCATGGCCCGCGAACATGAACTGTCCATGCTTGGCGGTGTTGTTGCTGCTGCCGCGCATGAAATGGGCACGCCGCTTGCCACGATCAAACTTGTGGCAACAGAACTGGAAGACGATTTGCGCGACCAGCCCGAACTTCAGGAAGATGTGAAGCTGATCAACGAGCAAACCGACAGGCTGCGACAAATATTGCGGGATATGGGACAAGCCGGCAAAGAAGATATGCTGATCAAGAAAATCCCAATCACAAGCCTTGTGCAAGCTGCGGCAGAACCTCATGAAAACCGTGGCAAGGAAATCCATTTTCTGGCCAATGGCGAAACTGATTTTTCGGTACTGGACGATATTCCCTTTGTGAATAACAGCCTTGAAATCATCCACGGCATTCGTAACCTTATCCAGAATGCGGTGGATTTCTCAGAGTCCACTGTCTGGGTGCAATCGGTTTGGACAGATAAATCCATCCGGATTTTGATTGGTGACGATGGCAAAGGCTATCCTGTTGAACTGCTTGGCAGAATAGGCGAGCCGTATCTTGGCAAACGCTATCGGATGGAAACCGGACAGCCAGATCGACCAGGCTATGAAGGAATGGGGCTTGGTTTGTTTATTGCTAAAACAATGCTGGAACGTACCGGCGCACAGCTGACTTTTGCCAATGCGGCGATGGATGGCTATGTCAATGTTGGTCATAACCGGTACTTGCGCAGTATGGTTGGTGTTACAGGCGCAGTCGTGAATGTTCGCTGGCAACGGGAGCATATCGAACGGGAACGAGGCGGTGCGTTGGCCCCAAATCCACAAGTGAAATAGTTTTATAATACATGCGCAAGTATTGATCTGGTTGCTTTTTCACCATAGGGTGAACTTACCCAAAGCGAACACAACCAAAGGACGATCAATAATTTGTCTGAAATAGATCTAATGGCACCTTCGATTCTATTTCTTTTTGCGCTCGCAGGGGCACTTTTGGCTTGGTTGGCAAGCATATTAATCTTTCGGCGGGAAAATTCACCACAAAGCACCCCGCAAGAGCTTCAACAAACCCTCGATAATGCGCCACTCATTATATGGACCGAAAAAAACAATAAGGTAGTCTGGAGCAATGCTCCCTGCCAAACCCGGTTCGAACAAATAAGCCAGCTCGGTATCACTGCTTTTGACCCTTTGCCCAAATCACCCAGAAACAAGGGCCTTAAGCGTATGCGCATTCAAACTCCGGGCCAAAATGATCCGGTTGAATTCGTTGTTGAACATGTTTCTCTCGATAATAAATCGATCTATTACGCAAGCGATGCCAAACCCTTGATCGAAACCGAACAGGAACTGCAAAGGTTTATTCAAACCCTCACCGGCACCTTTGCCCATTTGCCCATTGGCTTGACTATCTTCGACAAGAAGCGTGATTTATCACTGTTCAATCCGGCACTGTCGGACCTGCTTAACCTGCCGGCGGAATGGTTAATTCGCCGCCCCAGCCTGATGAGTTTCCTAGACCGCCTCAGAAGCGAAGGGATTATGCCGGAACCTGATGATTTCAATTCTCTTAGACAGGAATTCCAAAATCTTGAGAGTGGTGCCGTAGAAGGCACTTATCAAGCGGAATGGACTTTGGCGAATGGGCGCATTTATCGCGTAGTTGGCCGCCCTCATATCCAAGGTGGCCTGGCTCTCTTGTTTGAAGATATCTCCAAATCGGTCATGGTGGAACGCCAGTATCGCGCAGAACTGGAACAGCTTTATTCCGCATTCGACAGCCTGGCCGACGGGGTGGCAATCTTTGATCCCTCCGGTGAGCTGGTATTTGTGAACGATGCCTTTGATGATTTATGGTGTTCGGATATGGCCGGTGCCTTGGCCCCTATCAATGTCATTGATTTCACCCGTGCCCTGCAGGAACGCTGTGCCCCGACACCGGCATGGGGTGACTTTCGGGAATTTGTTCTGGAACCTGCTGAACGCAGTCAATGGCAAGCACCCTTCATCTTGAATACTGGTGAAACCGTTTTAGGAACATTTTCGCCAATCGCCGGCGGGCAGGTATTTTGTGAATTCAGGATTATCCACAATCACGAACAGAATACAATAAATGCAGCAACTTCACCCCAAAGCCAAATACCTTCCTAACCACTTGATTACTGTCCCCGGTTGGCGCAAAAGCGGTAAACCCTGCCTTGCCGAACCGATCAAACATGACCACTCGCTTTTATCTGAAAAATACCACAGACACGGAATGGGCCGCCAAATGTTTCGCCGAAGTCATGACTCCGGGCGACACTGTTTTGCTGCAAGGCCCCGTTGGTGCCGGTAAAACCGATTTTGCCCGTCGCTTTATCCAGACCCGACAAAGCGAATTTGGCTGTATCGAGGATGTCCCCTCTCCAACCTTTACCCTTGTGCAAACCTACCCTGTTGGCGACACCGAAATCTGGCATGCGGATTTATACCGCCTGACCGATGTGGACGAACTGTACGAGCTCGGATTGGAAGCCGCCTTTGAAACCGCAATTTGCCTTGTCGAATGGCCGGAACGGCTTGGATCCTTGGCCCCGACGGATGCCATGTGGTTGCGTTTTGAAATTACCGAAGACGATGCGCGTATCTTGCATCTTGATGCACAGCACCCAAAATGGGACACTATCGCAAAAATGCTGACGATAAAGCTTGCAGAAATACAGGATACCTAATGCCCAACCGCACCGCCGAACTGCTTGATTTTGTCGATAGATCAGGCTGGAAACAAGCCAATCGCAGCCTGTTGGCGGCTGATGCTTCTACGCGCAGTTATGACCGGCTTCACCACCACCAGACCAATGAAACGCGGGTGGTGATGAATGAACCCCCGATTTCCGGATCCAGCATTCCGGCCTTTTTGCAG
>JALWOO010000765.1 GCA_027083485.1 Amylibacter sp.
GGTTTGGTACAGCGCAGCCAATCCTTCAGCACCATTTCACCGGCGATTTTCCCATCCACTACCGCCGTGCGCGTGGCCATTTCCTTGTCGTTCTGACGCATCACCACCGCCCGATCCAATCCTTGGGAAATCGCTAGAAAGGCGCCGCTTTCACACAGCCTGCGCAAAATCCGCAGCACGTCGCGGGGCATGGTTTCGGATGTTTTTTCGGCGGGAGACAAGGTTGTTTTGGTCATAGGCTCAACACTTTCTGATTGCAGGTTCAGGAGGGGAGAAGGCGGCGGCACAGAAGCCAGAAAATGATCGACCAGCGGGTCATCCCGCATCAATTCGATTTTCCGGACCCGGCGCATAACAGTTGAAGGGTGCAAATCAAACGCCGCAGCAATGGCACGGATGCTCTGCCCCGCTTCCACATGGGCCAGATAGCAGGCAAGAGTTGCGGCGTAATAGGTTGCTGGTCGGTGCGGTCTGGTATTGCCAAAACCTGTGGTCAAATCATTCACGACGGTACCTCGTTTCGCGCTGCCCCCGAAAGAGCAACCTAAGGTTGTTGGTTGAAAAATTTGTTAAAGTTATCCACATTTGTTCAGTATTGTTTCTAATTGATAAACAATCATAAACAGGGCGCACGCCTCAAAGCTCATTCACGCAACAGGCAGAAATTTCGGAGATACTCACCCGCATAAGGAGAGTTACCATGTTCAAGATCATCGACATTCTGCAATCACTGAAACGCCCGAAAATCCTTGTGCGTGCAGCACGGCTTGGCTTGGCGGAATATAACCGGGACAGGGAATTGCGGCGGATTACCAAAACGACACAAAACACGAACCCGCAAGCCGTTTTTGCTCGATTGCTGGCACATGAACATCATCTGGAAGATGCCCGCTGCAACGGTGATGCTTCCTATAGCATCCAGCACCACATTCAGGTTTTAACCGCCGTTCTGGCCGAGGCAAAACTAATCATAAAACGCAATAAGAACGCCACATAACAATCTAATTTATAAATGTTTTATTGGATATTTCAGAAACCGGAATTCCGGACCTGAGGATCGAAACGTGCATTTCATATGCCCCCTTTGGCCAGCCGCCAGAGGGGGCTTTTTTTCCGGCAAAGCTTATCCACTGGGCCTTGTTACGAGGCATTTTTGGGCTGTTGCTTTGGACCAGTTTCCCCATGGGACCCGTGATTGAAATCCGGAAAACATCCCCTTTTTTCAAGTTGATCCCAAGCCCGTAAGCCACCAGCGGTTTATCCGCTGACAGCACCGCTTTGCCGGCAAATTCGCCATCCATAACCCCCGAAAAATCCACCGACTTTGTCGCGAATCCAAGGGCAACAATTTTGCTCGGCTGATAGGAAAAACGCGCCAACACCGCCGGTTCCCAAAGGGATTCGGTCACTTTTTCACTGCAATTGTTAACCTTTTCAGGCTGAAAAGGATCAACAATTTCTTTACCTTGGTAAACGCTCAGATGCACATGCGGGAATTGGGTATTGCCCGACAGGCCAACCTCCCCCAACGGGGTACCCTGTTTCACCCAATCCCCCTTTTTCGGGCGGATAGATCCCCTTTTCATGTGGCAATACTGGGTCCGCCAGCCGCCTTCATGCATCAGGCCGACTCCGTTTCCACATTCCCGCCCCGCAATCGCAGCGCGGTCTTTTGCGGTTTGCAGCCGGTGATCCGCCATGCCATCCCGCAACCCCACAACCCGACCGGACGCCGCCGCCAACACCTGCACACCTTTGCGCATTTCCGCAGCGGTGGGCAGGCGAATATCCGTACCCTTGTGTCCGTCATAAGTCGCTCCGCCACAGGCAAAATCCGCAGCCCCCTTTCCCGGGTCGTGGTCTACAAACTGTTGGATAAAACAGCTCTGCCCCAGAACACAATCAACCGGCCAGGACAGGCTTGGCGGCGCGGCCTGTGCCACCGCTGCCCAACATGCGTAAAAAACACCTGCCAATATCGCCCGCATTGCTGCCCTCACAATCTGCTTTAACTTTGTCTCTAACCATGCGTAGATTTATGCGACCAACCCCCAAGTGGAGACAAGACAAATGTCACTCAATTCCGTTCTCGCACATATTGATGCCGATCAGGAAAACGCCCTGACCCGTCTGCTGGATCTATTGCGAATCCAGAGCATTTCAACCGATCCTGCCTATAAGGACGAATGCGACAAGGCCGCCGATTGGCTGGTGGCCGATTTGGCCGGCTTGGGGTTTGATGCCTCCAAACGCCCGACGCCGGGGCATCCGATGGTGATGGCCCATGCGCCCGGCGAAGGGACTCATGTGATGTTTTACGGCCATTACGATGTGCAGCCGGTGGACCCGTTATCGCTCTGGGATAGCCCGCCGTTCGAGCCGCAGATCGAGGACACGCCCAACGGCAAGGTGATCCGCGGGCGCGGGGCCTCGGATGACAAGGGCCAGTTGATGACCTTTATCGAGGCCTGCCGCGCCTGGAAAGCGGTGACAGGATCGCTTCCAATCAAGGTTTCCGTGTTTCTGGAAGGCGAAGAAGAAAGCAGTTCACCCTCGCTCGTGCCCTTTATGAAGGAAAACACCGACGAATTGCGCGCCGATGTGACCCTGATTTGCGATACCGGCATGGCGCGCCCCGATACGCCGGGGATTGTAACCATGCTGCGCGGGCTGGTTGGTCAAGAAGTCAAGATCACCGGCCCCGCGCGCGACCTGCATTCCGGCATGTATGGCGGCATTGCCATGAACCCGATTCGCGTGCTGAACAAGGCATTGGCCGCCCTGCATGACGAGAATGGACGTGTCACATTGGACGGGTTTTACGATGGCGTGCCCGATTTGCCCGAACAGGTGGCCAAACAATGGCAGGGTTTGGGGTTTGATTCGGCGGAATTCCTTGGTGAAGTGGGCCTGAAACATCCGGCAGGCGAAGCCGGTTTCACCGGACTTGAACAAATCTGGTCGCGCCCGACCTGTGATGTGAACGGCATTTGGGGCGGCTATACCGGTGACGGGTTCAAAACCGTCCTGCCATCAACTGCACAGGCCAAGATCAGTTTCCGTCTGGTGGGACAACAGGACCCGCAGCAAATCCGCGACGCGTTTCAGGCCCATATGCGCCGCCACCTGCCCGAAGATTGTGAAATCGAATTTATCGATTACGGCCTGTCGCGGGCCTCTGTGATGGAAATCGACAATCCCGCCTTTGAAAAAGCCCGTCAGGCTCTGTCCGATGAATGGCAAGTCGAAGCCGCCTATGTGGGCTGTGGCGGATCAATACCGATTGCGGGGCATTTTCAGAACATCATCGGCACCCAGTCCATGCTGATCGGGTTTGGGCAGGACGATGACAACATCCACTCCCCCAACGAAAAATACGATTTGCGGGCCTTTCACAAGGGAATTCGCAGCTGGGCGCGGATTTTGGCGGCTCTAGCCTAACGCGCTTTTGGCGTCATCAAAAACGCAGGCTGTTTTGCAACAACCTGCGTTCTCAAGCTACTATGCGCATGGCAGTGCGCGGTACTGGTTAAACCGTTTTGTCAGGCGTTTTGCCTGGCAAGTTCGTGGATGAACGTGTTCAGTTGCGACTTGACCCGTTCATTTTTAATGCGGGATAAATCGGACATTACGCGGGCCGTTTCCAAATCAATCGCACCGGAATCATTCTCTTGTGCGCCGTCCAGACCGCCAAAGAAATACGCAGGCGATACATCCAGCAACATTGCCAGTTCATAGAGCCGGCTCGCCGAAATCCGGTTGCGCCCGAGTTCGTATTTCTGGATTTGTTGGAACGACAACTCCAGCTTGGCAGCGACGTCCGCTTGGGTCAATCCGCGAATCACCCGCATCTCTTTCATGCGGCGTCCGACGTGAATATCTACTGGATGGGTCATATTTTCTCCCTAATTTGTCTTTCCAGCAAGAAAACTCATTATGCGTGTGCATTCAATTGCATAAAAACAACTTTTTGGCGTGTTTAGATTTACCCATGATGTATTATTTATTTTCTGTTTGGACCGTTAACGTGTACACCTACTACTTTTGCGTTTATACTGTGTTAATAAGCATCGACCTAACAGGGTGATTCTGAAAGGTCGTCTCTCATTTTTAAGAGGAATTCATGGCCCGCAAACAAAGCCAATCCATACTTTTTGAGCAGCTCCGTTCCTTTTCAACATTGGCACGCACGTTAAACCTGTCCAAAACCGTACGGGCTCTAGGCAGCACCCGCCAAACAGTGCGACGCCACATTACAATGCTGGAAGAAAGCAAAGGCGTTAAGCTATTTAAAATTGAGGACCGCCAGTATGAACTGACCCAAGAGGGCGAAAACTCCCTTGGCGAGGCCGAAGAGCTTTTGGCAAGAGGGGAGGCTTGGGCAAATAATTTATCGGGGCATATCAACGGCTTACCACACATATCCTTGGATATTGAGGATGAGATATACTATCATCTACAGCAACATCCCCTCAGCAGCCTTTGGTCAAACAGTTCCGAATTGATGCAATTTGGCTTCCAGTGTTGGGCAAATTCCAAAGGTGAAATCGAGTCCGAGGCCTTGGCCCCGATACGCCCCTACCTGATGGTTTTCCGATGGCTGGAGAATAAATGGGTCTGCGTAGAAGTTGGAAATCAGTCCTCTTATGCCACCTGGTTTGGCTGGACCTGGGAACGATCGAGCATTGGGCGCGGCGTTGCCGATATGCCCGGCGGCCCCGGCTTTGGCAACTTGCTTATTCAACCCTTTAAAGAAGTTTCGACCACCCATTCCGTACGCCTTGACCACATCCACACACACGTAGAACGTACACCAGACACCGAAAAAGTGCCGATTAGCTACCAGAGGTTGATTCTAGGGTGTCGTTTTCCAGACGGCACGGCAGTGCTCGCAACACTGATTGATCGCACCTATAATATTGATATTAATGGATTATCCAGAGAATCAATCGAATCCATGCCCAAAGAGCTAATTATGAGTATAAATCTGAATCATGGAAAAATTGAGGCAAAGGCTTCATAAATAGGGTATAAAACCTGTGTTAACTAAAAAATACAGGAGCCCCCCATGTCTTATCAAAGTAAATTCGCCGGAGCGCAGTTCGTTTCGACAGTAAATGACATTGCCCGTAGCAAGGGTATCTTCTTGCATACCGGCACAAATTTTGACGAGTACGCAGAGCTTGTTGCCCAATATCGGCCACAATCTCCGCTTGGTGCCCCCTTCAACCCGGCATTGCATAACCTGGACCAAAGTAACGCATTCTGGATTGCCGGACGCAATGATAATGACGAGCTGGTTCACACCCAGGCCGTTCGTTTGCTTGACCTCAAGAACCAGACCCTTGCCGAATACCTGCACGACAATTTCCGCGATTTCCCTCCCGGCGGTGTGCCGCTGGATATGGATGCTTCCAACTATCAGGCCGGACCGGGTGCCCACCGCATCAGAGGCCGCCTTGCCTATCATGGCGAGGTCTGGCTCAAGCCCGGGGACAGCTCTTATCGCGGCACAGGCATTGCTGCCGTGCTGGGCCGTTACGCACAAGCCATGGCCATGATGGCATGGTCACCTGATTATGTCTTTGGATTCATGCCACAATCAATTGCCTTTGGCGGTTTTGCCGAACGCGAGGGCTATGTGCATTCGGAACCGGGTGCCCTGAATTGGCACCATGCAGAAACCGGCGATGTAATGAAAGGCTTCCTGATTTACAACGAACGCTACGATCTGGACTGGATGCTGGAAATGCCTGTAATGGATCTCGTGGCCTAAGGCCAGCTGCGCTGCTTGCAAGATAGCGCAATCACCTGTCCGGATTTCTTTGGGGGGACCAAAATAATCCGGACAGGATTTCTTGTGGCCTAGCGCCGCCGCCCCATAGCTCCGCCACGTCGCCTGATTGGCGGCTTTTTTTGCGTCAAGCCTTCTTGTATGACCTTGGTCATGGGGTGATTTTTCGCCGCCGCGCCATATTCCTGCAACAAAATCTCCATATTTTCGGCCATATCCTCTACCGCTGAAACCCCAAGCGCCCAGTCCAGAAAAATGCTCCTGCATTCGGCTTCAGTGATGCCTTCAATGCGATAGCTTTCATAGATCAAGCCACGGGGGTCGATCGCCAGATTTCCTTTGTTAACCATCTTTCAGGGTCCTTTTCAGCGGAATTATCCGCAAAATATAGCGTTTTTCTGGGGGTGAAACTGTGAAAAACGGCCAAATTATGTCAAATTTTGGGCTATAATCTCGGCTGCCATTGCTGTTTGCGATAAAATCGCCAGTCTCAAGGCCTCCAGTTCGTCAAAACCGGTCGCCCGCAACACAAATCCCATCCCCTCGCGGCCCAGTTTAACCGGATCAAAGCCTCCCTCTATCAGCAATCTGTGCGCCTGTTGAAATCTTGTCAGCAACTCAAGCGTGCAACACAGGTGCTCGCAATCAGTTCGCCCCAAATCCCCGCGCGCCATCGCTGCGCGCAATTGTGCAACCGGAGCCTTTGCCGGCACCTCTGCACGCCCCGCCAAACAATACATCTGCGCCAGCAATTCAATATCCAGAATACCGCCAGCGCGTGCCTTTACGTCCCAGTCACCGGCCTTATCCGCCTTGGCTTCGGCCAAACGTTCCCGCATCCGCACCACATCGGTAATAACCGCCGCCCGATCGCGGGGCATTTGCAAAACCCGCCGGCAAATATCGCGCACCTGCCCTGCCAACCCGTCAGGCCCTGCAATCACCCGCGCCCGCGTCAGCGCCAGATGTTCCCATGTCCATGCTTTTTCGAACTGATAGGCTTCAAACCCCGCCACAGATGTTGCCACCGTACCGGCACGCCCGCTCGGGCGCAGGCGCATGTCCACCTCGTACAACATCCCCTCTGCCATGGGCGAGGAAAGCGCGGTAATCAGGGCCTGCGTCAGGCGCGAAAAATACGGTCCCACCGCCAGCCCGCGCCGTCCGTCAGAACAATCACCCTTTGCCTCGTAGATCACGATAATATCCAGATCCGAATTCGCGGTCATTTGTTGCGACCCCAGCTTGCCCATGGCCAGAACCACCAGTTCCTGAGCCTCGAACACCCCGTAACGGCGGCAGAAATCCTGCTGTACCAGCGGCAAAACCCCGTTCACCACCGCTTGCGCCAAATCCGCATAGGCGCGCTCTGCCTCTGCCAGTGTTGCCAATTCCCGCAAGGCCAGCACACCGATTCGGAAATGCAACTCCTTGAACCAGCGCCGCACCGTATTCAGCGCGTCTTCGTAATCTGTCACCTCCTGCAAGGCCGCCGCCAAATCGGCCTGCATCGCCGCCTGATCCGGCAAAGGTTCAAAAAACCGCCCCGAAATCACCGCATCCAGCACACCGGTATTGCGCGACAGATAGGCCGCAAGGCTGGGCGCGGCGGCACAGATTTCAATCAGCAAATCAAGTATCTGCGGATTGGCCTCGAACAGGGAAAACAGCTGCACACCAGCGGGCAAGCCGCGCACAAAACCGTCCAGCTGCGCCAGTGTTTCCTCTGGCCGCGTGGTGGCGGCAAGGCGGCGGATCAGATCGGGGCGCAGCCGGTCGAATATCCGCACCGCGCGCGGGGAGCGCAGGGCTGGCAAACCGGCCCAGCTGTCCATGGTTGCCAGCATCTCGGCCGGTAAATCCACGCTGATTTCGGGTTTATCCTCTTCCAGCGGCGCAAAGAAATCCTCGGTAATTTGGTGAACCAGCGTCAGACGGGCATGAATATCGGCGATAAAATCATCCGTATCCCCCCAGCCACAAAACCGCGCCAAACGGTCCAGTTCTTCGCCTATTGGCGGCATTTTATGGGTCTGGGCATCGCGCAGCATCTGAGTGCGGTGTTCGATATCGCGGTGCTTGCGATAGGCGGCAATCAGGGTTTGCGCCAGATCATCCGGCACCCAGCCCTTTGCCGCCAATGCCCGCAAAGCATCATCCGTGCGCGAACAGCGCAAATCCTTGTCGCGACCGCCAGCAATCAATTGCTGGGTTTGGGCAAAAAACTCGATCTCGCGGATGCCACCGCGCCCTAGCTTCAGATCATGGCCGGGCACCGAAATTTCCCTGCCCAGCCCCTTGTGTTCGCGAATAGCCAAGCGCATGTCATGGGCGTCCTGAATGGCGACAAAATCAAGCTGCCGACGCCAGACAAACGGCCTGATCCGCTGCAAAAACCGCTCCCCCGCCGCAAAATCCCCCGCGCAAACCCGCGCCTTGATAAAGGCGGCCCGCTCCCATGTGCGCCCTTCGGCCTCGTAATAGCGTTCAGCTCCGTCCATGGGCACGCAAACCGGCGTCACAGAGGGATTCGGTCGCAACCGCAAATCGGTGCGGAAAACATAGCCCTGATCGGTAATATCCGACAGCATCTTGGACATATTGCGCGTGGCCCGCAGAAATCCCGCGCGCACATCGTAATAATCCTCCTTGCTGTGGCGGGTTTCGTCAAACAACACGATCAAATCAATGTCAGAGGAATAATTCAGCTCGTAAGCGCCCATTTTCCCCATCGCCAGAACCACAACACCGGCGCAATCCTCCACGTCCTCAACCGACACACCGGGCAATTTCCCCCGCGCCTGTTCGCGCCGAATCTGTGATTTCAGGGCTGCCTGAGTGGCGAAATCGGCAAATTCGGTCAGCGCACGGGTGACCTGTTCCAGCGTCCAGACACCGCCCAGATCACAGGCCGCCAACAACAACGCTACGCGGCGTTTGGCGCGGCGTAATTCAATCGCCAGCGGTTCCGGTTCCTGCGCGCTGACATCGTCAATAATCGCCTGAAAAACCGCTTCCGGTTCCAGTTCCAAAGCCCGCGCAAACCAGTCGGCTTCGCGTTCCAGAATACTGCGGAGATACGGGCTGCATCCGGCAATTCCGGCCACCAGTTCTGCACCTGATCCCACGCGGGCCAAAGCCTCCGATGCAAGCTCCGGCTCATAGGGGATCGGGGCGGATTTCAGCCGATTCTTCAGGGACATTTGCGCTTCTCCTCGCCGGTTTCCCTGCGAATAGACGCTCCCTAGCCCAGAAAATCAAGCACGGAACGCGCCGCGCGCAGGCCCGGATCCTCGCCGCCTTCGCCAAGCGCCAGCATGGTTTTGCGGCAGGCATCGCGCTGACCATCGGGGGATTTGATCAATTGTTTTATCGCGGGGGTGATTTTGTCTACGGTGCAGTTTTCAAACAGGAATTCCGGCACGACACGGCTGTCGGTGACAATATTTATCAGGTTGGCCGTATCAATCTGCGCCAGTTTTTTCACCATGCGGGTGGTCAGGTAATTGGCCTTATAGGCCACCACCATCGGACAATCCGCCGCCGCCAGTTCCAGCGCAACCGTACCGGATGTGGCCAGCGCTGCATGGGACAGGGCAAACACGGCCCGTTTGCGCGCCTCGGCCTGCGTTGGCGTAAAACCCGCCGGATCGAGCAACAAGGGCGGCTTCTGCCAACGGGCGGTTTGCCCGCGAATTTGCTCCCGAACCGCGCCGGATATGGGCAGGATAAACCGCAGGGCGGGATCGTCGTTTTGCAGCCTTTCAACCACGGTCTGAAACAGCGGCAACAGACGTTTGATTTCACCGCTGCGGGACCCGGGCAACAGGCAAATCAGGCGGTCGTTTGCCGGTTCAAACCCCAATTCCTGCGCCGTATCGCGCAAATTCGCGGCATCCGGCTTGGGTTCGGCCACCACCGGATGGCCCACAAAATCGCTGCTCATACCTACCGCCTGCATCAAAGGAGGCTCAAACGGCAGCAGCGCCAGCACGTGATCCACATGGCGCGCCATTTTTTCGGCCCGTTCAGGACGCCATGCCCAAACCGACGGAGCCACATAATGCACCACTTTCAAATCCGGCAGGGCTTCGCGTACCTTTGCCGCCACCCGCAGGCAGAAATCCGGGCTGTCGATGGTTATCAACACATCCGGTTGCGCCGCAACCACCGCGGCCACGGTCTGTTTGACCCGTTTCAACAATCTGGGCACGCGGGGCAGAACCTCGAGCAGGCCCATCACGGACAAATCGGACATGTCAAACAGGCTGCGCAGCCCCTGCGCCTGCATCAAGGGGCCACCGACGCCCTGAAATTCAACCGTTTGCAGGGTTTTCAGCCCCGCCATCAAGGCACCGCCAAGCTTGTCGCCAGAAGGCTCGCCGGCGATCACAAACGCCTTTAGCGGCGCGCTCACGGGGCTGGCTCCCCGATCAGGAACAGGCCCAGATCATCCGCACGCGTCACGGTTTCCTCAAGGCCAAGGATCAACACACCACCAGCCTGTACCGCCACCCCCGCAAGGCCTGCTTTGGCCGCATTTTCAAGGGTTTGCGGGCCAATCGCGGGCATATCCACGCGCCAGTCCTGCCCCGGTTTCGGGGCCTTGCACAACACGCCTTTGCCACCCTTTGGATCAGGCCGGAACGCCTCGCCTGTCGCGGCAATAAACTCCAGCATGGCATCTGTGCCCTGAATGCTCTCAGCCCCGAGGCAAAGCCCCTGCGCCACCACCGTGCCCTGCCCCACGTCCTGTGCGCCAAGCGCGCGCGCGATGGCAAAGCCGCGTTGTATGTCGGCGCGGTCCGCCGCATTTGGTGCGTGTTTACCCAACTGCCCCGCCCCCGCGACAAGGCTTTCCAGCAGGCTGTGGGCGGCAATAATCTCGATGTTTTCGGATTCAAAAATCGTACCGATCACCCGCAAGGTCACATCATCGCCGCTTTTCAGGGCGGGCAACAGGCTCGGAGCGATTTTCAGGAATTTCAAATCGAACCGCATCGGGTTCAGTTCAGGGCGCTGCATGGCACCGGCAAACACCACATGGCGCGCGCCGGCCTTGGCCAGTTCCTTGAACAATATGCCGGGTTTTTCAAATGCCACCGCAATTTGCGGATGCCCCGCAACCCAATCCGGCTGAAACCCGCCAAACAGCACCAGCACATAATCCTGCCCGCGCCGCACACATTCATCTGCCAGCAAACGCGGCAAAGCACCGGCACCGGTGACAATTGCAAGCACGGAACCGGCGGGCAGCATGGTTTACGTATTGGCCGGTGTGGAAATCCGGCGGCTGGAATCTTCGAGAATAAAGCTGGTGACATCCTGCACCAGCGCGTTGGAAGCGTATTCCAATTGCAAGGTCGCAGCGCGATCACGCAGGCTGCCGGAACCATTGAAAAGAAGTTTAAAAGCACGGCGCAAGCCATTGATATCGTTTTTATCTTGTCCTGCGCGCTTAAGGCCAACAAGGTTCAAACCCTCAAGGCCTGCGCGTTCCCCCTGCACGGTGCCATAGGGGATCACATCGGCAACCACCGCTGCCAGGCCCCCGATCATTGCCCCGCGTCCAAGGCGGCAGAACTGATGCACACCGGCCAAAGCGCCAATGATGACGTGATCTTCGACGATACAATGACCGCCAAGCGAGGCATTATTGGCCATAATGATCCGGTTGCCCAGAATACAATCATGCCCCACATGCACGCCCATCATGAAAAGCCCGTCATCGCCAACTTTGGTCAGGCCGCCACCGGATTCTGTGCCCGGATTCATCGTCACATGTTCGCGAATCCGGTTACGTGCGCCGATTTCGAGCTTGGTGCGTTCACCGGCAAATTTGAGGTCCTGCGGCATGTGGCCAATGGAGGCAAAAGGGAAAATCACCGTGCCTTCGCCAATGGTTGTCCAGCCGTCTACCACCGCATGGGATTTCAGTTCGACATTGGCCTCAAGCGTGACCTCTGGCCCGACAACGGCAAAGGGACCGATTTTACAGCCCGGCCCGATGACCGCACCGTCCTCGACCGCGGCAAGGCGGTGGATATCTGCTGTTGCGTCTATGGACATGGCAGACCTCACTGATCCTCGGGGGGAACCATCATCGCGTTGAATTCGGCCTCGGCCACGACCTTGCCGTCAACCTTGCCCACGCCG